>JAYVMM010000281.1:0-2251 GCA_043758975.1 Planctomycetota bacterium
GGCGTCGCCTTCACGCCCACCGGCACGCTGCTGGTGGTCGCCGGCAAGCAGCTGCAGAGCTACCCCCTGCCTGCCACCATCAGCGGTACGATCACCCTGCCGACCCCGACCGTGCTGGTCGACCAGCTCGAGGACCCGCAGCACCTCACGCTCGATGCCAAGGGCAACATCTTCCTCACCGACCGCGGCGCCAGCCACCAGGTCAAGGTGTTCACGCCCGCCGGCAAGGCGCTGCGCACCATTGGCACCCCCGGCCGGCCCAAGGCCGGCCCCTACGACCCCAGCCACATGAACAACCCCGCCGAGCTGACCATCGATGCTAACGAGCATGTGTGGGTGGCCGAGGCCGACTTCCAGCCCAAGCGGGTCTCGGAGTGGACCATGGATGGCAAGCTGGTGAAGGCCTTCTACGGCCCCTCGATGTACGGCGGCGGCGGCACCCTCGACCACCAGGACAAGAGCCGCTTCTATTTCAACGGCATGGAGTTCCACCTCGACTGGAAGGCCGGCACCGACCAGCTCACCAACGTGTTCTTCCGCTCCGGCGCCAACGACCAGTTCCCGCCCGATGGCTACGGCAGCTCGGGCATGCCCGAGACCCCGCACTACCGCGACGGCAAGCGCTACTTCTCCAACTGGAACGACTGCAACCCGACCAACGGCGCCGGCATCGCCTGCATATGGGCCGACCGCAACGGTCTCGCGGTGCCGGCGGCGGCGGTGGGCCAGGCCAAGGACTGGAAGATCCTCAGCGACGACCCCGCCTTCGCCGCCTGCTGGCCGCCCGGGCTCGAGCCCAAGGGCGACCGCTGGAAGAATTCGGCGCTCTTCTGCTGGAGCGACCACAACGGCGATGGGCGCGTCCAGCCCGACGAGGTGACCATCGTCAAGGCCCAGGTCGGCGGCGTCACCGTGATGCCCGACCTCGCAGTGGTGGTGGCGCGCGTCGACGGCAAGACCATGCGCTACCAGGCGCAAGGCGGCGCCGCCGGCGGGCTGGCTTACGACATCAAGGCCGGCGAGGTCCTGGCCAGCGACGTCCAGGGCCCGACCTCGAGCGGCGGCGACCAGGCGCTCGCCACCGGCGACGGCTGGGCCGTGCTGTCGCTGGGCGAGAAGCCCTTCGCGCAGCAGTCGCTCAGCGGGGTGTACAAGGGCGTGGCGAAGTGGTCGTACCCCGACCAATGGCCGGGCCTGCACGCCTCGCACGAGGCCCCGGTGCCGAGCTTCCCGGGCGAGATCATCGGCACCACCCGCTTCCTCGGCGCGCTGGTGTCGCCCAAGGGTTCCGAAGCCGGGCCGCTCATGGCGATCAATGGCAACATGGGGAACATGTACCTGATGACCGTCGACGGGCTGTTCGTCGCCACCCTGTTCAAGGATGTGCGCATCGGCCATTCGTGGTCGATGCCGGTGGCCGAGCGCGGCATGCTGCTCAACGAGGTCTCCTGCCATGACGAGAACTTCTGGCCGACCATCACCCAGACCGCTGAGGGCGAGGTCTACGTGGTCGACGGCGGGCGCACCAGCCTGGTGCGGGTCGACCACCTCGACACCCTGCGCCGCCTGCCCGACGCCACCCTCGCCCTGAGCGAGGAGATGGTGAAGCAGGCCCACGAATTCCAGGCCAAGAGCGAGCTCGCGCGCCAGCAGGCGCAGGGCACCGGGGTGCTCAAGGTCGCCCTACGCAAGAGCGCGCCAGCCAAGGACGGCAAGCTCGACGATTGGAAGGGCGCCGCCTGGGCGACCGTCGACCACCGCGGCACGGCAGCCAACTTCAACAGCAACAGCCGGCCCTACGACGTCACCGCGGCGGCCTGTGTGGCCGGCGACCGCCTCTACGTCGAGTGGCGCACCACCGAGAAGGAGCTCCTGCGCAACTCCGGTGAGCAGGCCACAGCGCCGTTCAAGACCGGCGGCTGCCTCGACCTCATGCTCGGGGTCGACACCAAGGCCGCGGATGCGCGCGGCGAGCCGGTGCCGGGCGATATGCGCCTGCTGGTGACGCGGGTGAAGGACAAGACGGTGGCGCTGCTCTACCGCGCCAAGGTCCCCGGCACCAAGGAGCCGGTGCCGTTCTCCTCGCCCTGGCGCACCATCACCATCGACCGCGTCGACACCGTCAGCGACCAGGTCGAGTTCGCACAGTCGGAGGGCACCTACCAGATCTCGATCCCGCTCGCCACCCTCGGCCTGCAGGCCGCCGCCGGCATGACCATCAAGGCCGACGTCGGCGTGCTGCGCGGCGACG
>JAYVMM010000282.1:0-3766 GCA_043758975.1 Planctomycetota bacterium
GCCTGGCGCCGGGACGCTGGACCCTGGAATGGTGGGATGCCGAGAGCGGCGAGCGCACCGCGGTCAGCCATCTCGACCACCACGGCGGCGACTGCGACCTCGCGCTGCCCGCCTTCAGCCACCACCTCGCCTTCAAGCTCATTGCCGAGCCGCCTGCGCCCACCGCCTGGCACTGAGCTGGCGGCGGTCGGACGGTCGATGTGCACGCGCGGCAGGCACGTGCGCGGTCGACCCTCCGGCGCGGGTACGGAGTCCGGCCATGCGTCCAAACCCCTGCGGCAGAGCAGGCTCCGCACCAGACCTTCGCTAGAGATGAGGCCGCTTGCAGGGCCTGGAACCGTCACCTCCCGGTAACATTTTACATGCGGCATATTCCGAGGCTTCCCCTCAGGGAACGGGCATTTATACTGGCGCACTAGTTGCCCAGCGAGAGGGGTTTCCATGGGCCAGAGATCCGATTCGCACAGCGTCGTCGACCCCGCCTGGGGTCGCGCACGGATCGCCGCGCCCGCCGGCGCGCGCGCGGGGCGGAGATGAGCATGAAGACCTTCGCCGCCCTGTTGCGCGATGTGCTGGCGCGGCGCGGTATGCGCATCTCGGAATGGTCGCGCCGCGAGCACCTCTCGCAGGGCTACGTCTCCAACCTGTGCGCCGGGCGGCGCGCGCCGCCCCTGGCCAAGGTCGCGGGCTGGGCCGAACGCCTCGAGCTCGACGACGGCGAGCGCGGGCGCTTCTGGCAGGCGGCGGTGCTGGCCAACATCCCGCGCGGCGTGCTGCCGCACGTGCTGCGCCTGATCGCCGCCAATGGTCAGTCGCGCAGCGATCTGCTGCGTGCCGTTGAGCTGCGCATGCACGAGTACAGCGCCGAGGAGACGCCCTTCCCGGCGCGCTGAGCGCGCGGCGCCGGCGCCTCAGCGCGCCGGCGTCTCCGCTCCGGGTTGCGGCAGCTGGTGCACGCTGACATCGTCGAGGTAGAACACCGCCGCGGCATCGGCATCGGCGACGAAGCCGTACCAGTCCAGGCGGGAGAAGGCCGGGTCGCAGCCCAGCGCAGCGAATGTCCTGGGCGGCTGGCCGGGCAGGGTGACCTCGAGCCGCCAATGCCCGCGCCCGGCGGGCGTCAGGTCGGTGGTGATGGCGATGCGCACCCAGCTGGCGAGCGGAATCTTCATCAGCTCGGCGCCGCCGGCGCTCAGCGCACCATCGGCGATGCGCAGCGCGGGGCCGGTGTGGTAGGGTTCACCTACAGTGCGCCATTCGTGCAGGAACTCGGCACCGGCCTCGAGGCGGATGGCGAAGCTGCCAGAAATCGTGCCGGATGAGAAGCCCGGCTGGTAGTAGAGGTGGGGATCGAAGCGGTTGCGCTGGCCCGGGGCATCGCTGAAGCGCAGGCTGCGGCTGCCGGAGGCGGCGGCCACATCGCTGACGCGGATGTTCGCCGCCGGCACCTCCGCCTGCTCGGAGGTCTGCGCCCCTTCGGCACGCGCGCCCAGCGCGGTGTCCTCGAAGTCGTCGAAGATCGGCGTCGGCGGCGACCAGCGCTCCGCGGGCGGGAAGGCGACGGTGGCGTCGGTCTGCTCGAACGTGCGCTCAAAGCGCGGCAGCTCGGCGGCGAGGCGTCCGACCAGACGGGCGCGCTCCAGCCCGATCGCGCTGGCGTCGATGGGGATGAAGCCGATGGCGGCGGCGGGCGAGCCGGGGCGCAGGGTGAAGTCGCCCTGCGCCGGGTCGGCGAACAGCGGATCGGCGATGAGCGAGCCCTGGTCCTCGCCCTGGGCGCGCCAGGCTGCGAGCGACTGCCCGCCGAAGGCGACCTCGCCGTGCTCGTTCCAGTAGAGATTGTGGTCGAGCAGGACATGCGCCGGGCCGCCGTGCCAATTGGCGCCCAGGAGCGGGGCGTCGCGGTAGAGCACCAGGTTGCGCTCGAAGGTGAAGGAGAGGTGGTCCTCGTCGCGCGTGCGCATCAGCTGCGCCTCGGCGCCGTAGGCGAAGATGTTGTTGATGATGCGGTTGTCGCGCCCGTAGTGCTGGTGGAAGCCGGCGGCGCTGGTGCGGTAGACGATGTTGTCCTGCAGCAGCACCATGGATGAGCCCTCGTCGGTGTAGAGGCCCCAGCCGCCGTAGGTGGCGGCCTGGACGTCATGGATGCGGTTGTGGTGCAGCACCGTGCCGGGCGCGGTGCCGAGGTGGTAGATGCCGCCCATGTCGCTGAGCACGCGCTGCCCGATGCGCGAGATGTGGTTGTAGGCGATGGTATTGTGGTGGGCGTCGCTGCGCGCGTAGCCCCAGGTCCAGCCGAGCGAGATTGCGCTGTAGTAGAGGTCGTGGATCTCGCAGTGCGCGATGGTGTCGTGGTGCGACTGACCGATCCACACCCCGGTTGCCGCCGGATGCATGCGTCCGCCATGGGCGATCAGGCAGTCCTCGACGGTGATGCCCTGGGTGGCCTCCACCGCCTGCTCGTGCAGGGCGCCGTCGCCGAGCTTGATGCCGCCGGCACCGAGGTCCTCGAGCAGGCAGCTGGTCAGCGCGACATCGCTGCAGCCGCGCGAAAGCTCGAGCGCCCAGCCGCCGGTATGGCTGATGGCGCAGCCGGTGAAGGCGGCGTGGCAGAGGCCGGTGGCGCTGAGCGCGCCGCCGATCTCGACCTCGGCCTGGCCGCAGCTGTAGCCGCCCGGCGGCAGGGTCCAGGCGCTATAGGCGAAGCTCAGGCCCTCGAAGCGCACCTGCTCGACCGTGCGCGCGTGCGCAGCGTCGCCAGCGATCAGCAGCAGCTGCGCGAGGCGCGGCGCCACCACCACGCTGGTGCGCGGGTCCTCGCCCGGCAGCGGGCGGTAGATCAATTGGCCGCTCGAGCGCTCGAGGTGCCACTGCCCGGGCTGCGCGAACTGCGCACCGACGTTCTCCACCAGGTAGCGCCCACCGCTCTGCAGCGCACTCCACGACTCCATGCTGCATGTAGGCCCGGTGAACTGCACCAGCTGGCGCGCGGCGTCGATGCTGGCGATGCGCAGGCGCGACATCGACCATTGGTGGAAGGCCAGCACCTCGACCTCGCCCAGGGCCGGCCAGGCGGGATCGAGCTCGCCCGGGGCGAAGCGGAAGCGGTCGTAGCCGCGCCCGCCCGCCGCCGACGGCGTCTTGGCGCCGGCGATGTAGCAATAGCCGCTGCGCAGGCGCGGGCGGTAGCGGCGCTCGCCGTTGACCCACAGCTGGTTGAAGTCCCAGCTGCCCGCGGCGACCGCGGGGATGGTCAGCGCCCAGCGCCCCTGGGCATCAATGTTGAAGCCGTGCAGCTCGACCCCGCCGCTGATCACCGGGACCTCGCCGGCGGCGGCGCGGTAGACCACCGGCGCCGCTGCGCTGCCGCCGTCCTCGGGGGCGAAGGTCCAGGGCGCGCTTTGGGCATAGACCCCGCCGCGCAGCTCGACCACCAGCGCGCGCGCGCGCGTGGGCGCTGCGGCCTTGAGCGCGCGCACCGCCTGCTGGGCGCGCGCGAGGGTGCGCAGCGGGCCGTCACGGTGCTCCGCATTGGGCGCGGGCAGCGTCCCCGACCAGGCATCGTCGCCGTCAGGGGCGACCACCAGGTCGGGCGCGGGCAGCGCCTCGCCGCCAGCTGCGCCCGCGCCGACGCCGGCGAGGGCGAAGGCGGCCAGTGCGGTGCAGGCGAGGGCGAAACCGCCGGCGCGGGCGCGGGCGGACGGGGCGGTGGGCACGCTCATCGGGTATCCAGGGTGGCGGCAGGTGATACTGCTCCGCCCCACAT
>JAYVMM010000283.1:0-2946 GCA_043758975.1 Planctomycetota bacterium
CGGGCAGCGTGCTCGCGCGCGAAGCCAGCCACCGCCTGCGCCTGCTCGCGTGCGCCGGCGAATGCGCCGAGTGGCTGCAGCGCGGCTGGTGGAGCAACGTCCACGCCTCCTCCGGCGAACGCATCCTCGCCGAGCTCCAGCGCTGCCCGCTGCCCACCGCGCGCGATCTCGAGGGGCTGGTGCGTACCGCCCTGCGCTTGGCCAGCCGCGCCCCCGCCACCGCCCCCGCCCCTGCCCCTGCCACCGCGCCGGCAGCGGATCGCCATCCGTGACCGCTGCCCCGCCTCCGCCCCGCCGCCTCCACTCAGTCAGGACTTCCGCCATGTCGCGCGCCGCCCCCACGCTCCCTCGCCGTGCTGCGCGCTCTCCCTGGGCGCCTGATGTCCCCACCGCCCTGCTCGCGCTCGCCGCCCTGCTCGCGCTCGCCGCCGTCGGACCCTCCCGCGGACCCTCCGCAGGGCTGGGCGCGGGCGAGGCAGCGCCTACGGAATTGCCGGCGGTGGTCTACCTGCCCTACGACAAGGCCCCGGCGGTGACCACCAAGGGCCAGGGGGTGTTCCTGCCCTATGAAAAGTTCCTCGCGCTGTGGCAGGCCGCCAACCCCGTGCACCCCACGCCTGCCCCGGTGGTCCCGCCGATCGGCGCCGCGCTCACCGGCTTCACCATCAGCGGGCGGGTGACCGGCGAGAGCGCCGAACTTACCCTCACGGCAACCGCCACCGCGCTCGCTGCCGGCTGGTCGACCATCGAGCTGCCGCATGAGCTCGCGCTCGCCGATTTCGCCGCCAGCGATGCCCGGGTGGTGCTGCAACGTGGATCTCCTGCTGCCGGGAAGCCCGATGCCCTGCTCCTGCACCTGCCTGCGCCCGGCACCTACCAGTGCCATGGCACCCTCGCCCTGCCGGTCGCCCGCGACGCGAGCGGGCGGCGCAGCCTGGAGCTGGTGCTGCCGGGTGCTGCCGCCGGGCGCCTCGACCTCACCATCGGCGGCGCCGAGGCCGCCATCACCCTCACCCCGGCGGTCGCGGCGACCACCACCAGCGAAGCCGGCGGCACCCATGTGCTGGCCGTGCTCGGCGGCAGCCCGCGGCTGAACGTGGCCTGGCAGCCGCCGATCCAGGAGGTCGCCGGCGAAGCGCTGCTGCTCGCCGAAGGCGACCTGCGCCTGGCGGTCGGCGAACGCAGCCTGCGCTACGACCTCAGCGGCCAGCTGAGCATCCTGCGGCGGGCGCTGGCGAGCGTCACCATCGCCATCCCGCCCGACACCCAGGTGCTGGCGGTCGAAGCGACCGACCTGCGCAGCTGGGAGAAGGTGGAGAAGGTGGCGCCGGACGGCGGCAGCGGGGTGGTGCTGCATTTCCACGAGGCGGTGCTGGGCACCCAGGCCTATGCCCTGCGCCTCGAGCGCCTGCTGCCGGCGCTGAAGTCTGGGACCAGCAGCAGCATCACCGTGGGCTGGCCGGCGGTGGTCTTTGCCGCGCGCGCCACCGGCACCATCAGCATCACCCAAGGCGACGGCCTGGCGCTGGCGGTCGAGCGCGCCGAAGGCCTGAGCCAGGTCGATCCCGGCGAGGTGCCCGCGGCAACCGGTGCGATCGCCGCCTTCCGCTATTACGCCGCGCCCGCACCCGCCACCCTCGCCCTCACCCGCCTGCAGAGCGAGGTGCGCGTGGGCGTCCACCAGCTCGTCCACCTCGGCCTGGAAGAGGACCGCATCGCGGTGCTGCTCCAGCTCGAGGTGCGCCGCGCCGGGGTGTTCGCCCTCACCTGCGTGGTACCGGCAGCCTGGGAGTTGGTCGATAACTCGGGGCTGGCGCTCGACGACCTGCGCGCCCTGCCGCCCGTAGGCGACAGCCGGCGCTATGAGCTCGCCCTGCGCGGCCGCCTGCTCGGCGCCGGCGAGCTCACCCTGCGCTTCCACGCGCCGCCCTCGATCCCGCGTGAGGCCAAACCCGGCGCGCCGCCCACCGCCATCCCGCTGCGCGTGCTCAGTGTGGTCGACGCCCATCCCCTGCACGGCAGCCTGGCGGTGGCGGCACCGCGCAGCTGGGCCTTGAGCACCGCCGAGCGCAGTGGCGTGACCGGAGCCGAGGTCGACACCCTCGCCCACCAGGGCCCGGGCGCGGTGCTCGCGCGCGAGCTCGGCCCCGATGAGGAGCTGCCGCTCGGCTTCACCTTCCTCGGCGTCGAGGCGCAGGTGCGCCTGCTCGCCGCTCCGCGCGCGCGCGAGCTCGCGCTCCAGGTCGAAGAGTTGATCACCGCCGCCGAGGGCCACCTGCGCCGCCTCACCATGGTCCACGGCGAGGTGCGCTACAGCGCCGCCAGCGCCATCCGCCTGCAGGCCGACAGCGCGCTCGACGACAAGCTGGTGTTCAAGGGCGCCAACCTCGCCGAGCACGCCGCGGTGGCGCACGACCCGGACAAGAAGCTGACCACCTGGGAGCTGCGCTTCCAGGCCCCGCTGCTCGGCCCCTTCGCCCTCAGCGTCGAGCAGCTGGTCGAGGTGCCCGCGCTTAGCGCCGGGATCCCGGCCAAGCTCACACTGCCGCCGCTCACCTGGCTCGAGACCACCCGCCTGCACTACCTCGGCGCGGTGGCGCGCGAGGGTTCGCTCGAACTCACCAGCAGCGCCGCCGGGCTGGACAGCGTCGCCCCCGCCGATCTGCCGCCGGCGCTGCAGGGCCAGGGCGTGGTGGCCGGCTACCAGGGCGCCGCGCCGGCCGCGCTCGAACTGACGCTGGTGCGCCACGACCTGGTCGCGCTCGCCGATGCCAGCGTGGGCGCGGTGCAGTACGCCGTGGTGATCGGTGAAGACGGCAAGGCGCGGGTGCGCGGCGAGCTCGCGCTCACCACCCGCGGGCGGCCCTACCTCGAGCTGCGCCTGCCGCCGGGCGCCACCCTGCTCGAAGTGGCGATCAGCGGTCACCAGGCGCGACCAAGCAAGCG
>JAYVMM010000284.1:0-2363 GCA_043758975.1 Planctomycetota bacterium
GAGGGTGCGGTGGGTGGGGAGCTGGCTGGCGTGGTGGTCGATCCACACCACCTCGCTAGCCTGCGCCTTGAGCGCGCGCATGTGCTCGAGCGGCAGCCCGAAATCGACGATGTAGACCTTGCGCCCGAGCACCGTCGGCGGCTGGTGGCTGTACTGCATGGAGAGGAATTCGCAGTCCGGCTCCTTGCGGCTGACGATCGCCGCGGCGCCGTTGCCATCGAGGCAGTTCTTGTGGTAGATGCACAACGGGCGCGCCATGGTGGCAGCGTCCGCTCCGGCAACCCGCGGGCAAGCTGTGTGCTCGCCAGGCTTTGTCGCGCCACGTGGGCGAGGCTGGCGCTCCTGCCCGGGGCGCTATCCTGGGTGCGCCTGACGCGCGCGCACAGGCGCACGCGCGTGCAGCGCGTGCAGAAAGTTGCAAGCGCACTCTGCCGGGCAGGGATCTTCAGGTACCAGTGCAGTCCAGTCCGCTCAGCTCATCCGTCCGCCGCGCGCACAAGGAACCTTTCCCATGCTCAGCGTCCGCCGCCTCCTCCTCACCATCATCGTCCTCGCCGGCACCGCGGCGGGCGTCCGCGGCGCCGACCAGTTCCCGCCACCGGTGGCGGTGCCCGATTCGGAAGTCTATGTGGTCGCCATCATCCCCGACCTCGCCGCCACCCTGACGCGGGCCGAGCAGATCGGTGGACTGTTCTCGCCGGCGCCGGTGCCGGCGGGCAGCCTCGCCGCCGCCCTCGGTGGTGTGCTCGGCGATCCCGGCCTGACCAATCTCGCCAAGGGCCCGGTGGTGGTGGTGCTCGGTCCGGGCACGCCGACGCCGTCGGTGGCCCTGCTGCTGCCCGCCACCGATATCCAGCGCTACCTCGATCTCGCCAGCCAGAAGGGCTTCCTGATGGGCAAGGCGGTGGGCAGCTTCGCGGTGGTGGCGCAGACTCCCGATGGGCAGGCGATGGGCGAGCGCATCGCCGCGGCGCTCCCCGCCCTGCCGGCGGTGCCGCCCGGCACCGACCTGCGTGTGCTCACCGCCACCAGCCGCCTGATCAAGGCCTACGGCCCCTTCCTCACCGGCCTGGTGCAAATGGGCACCTTGAACATCCCCCAGCAGCCCGGACAGCTGCCCTTGGCCAAGATCGCCATGCTCGAGGTGGTCGGGGTGTTCGAGGTGCTGGGCGCGATCCAGGACTCCCAGGCCGACATCAGCCTGGCCGAGAAGACCATCAGTATCGACCAGCGCATCGCTGCGGTGCCGGACAGCGCCCTGGCCAAGGCTCTGGTGGCGCCGCCGGCGGGGCCCAACCGCACGGCGCAGCGCTTCGCCGCCGTGCCGGGGCCGGTGCTGGCGCAGTTCAGGGGAAGCATGGACAACAATGCCCTGATCGACTACCTGTCCACCCTGGCCAAAGTCCTGCTCGCCCGCCCCGAAGCCAAGGATGTCATCCCTGACGACGCCGCCGCCGCCGTCGCCAGCATGAAGGAGGCGTCCCGCGCCTTCACCGGCGAATGGGCAATGCGTGTGCGCACCGGCACCAGCGCGCCCATGCTGCTCGAATCGGTGGCGGGGATCAGCGATAGCGGCAAGGCCGCCCAGTTCTACGATGCGTTTTTCGGCCTGTTCACCGGCGAGGGGGCGTTCGCCAAGATCTACCAGAACATGGGCATGACCATGCAGCTGAACAAGCACCTGCGCACCACCGGCGGGCTGCCGGTGATGAGCCAGAACTGGACGCTCGACGAGACCAAGCTGCCACCGCAGAACCTGGCCATGACCAAGGCCATGTTGCATGAGCTCCAGCTGGCGGTCGGCCCCGACTTCGTTGCCAGCGCTAATGAGCCGCAGACGCTCGACGCCCTGGTTGCTGGCGGGGGCGCCGGTGGCGGTCTGGTGACCAAGGCCGAGGCGGCCATTGGCGGCGGGCGGCAGTCCTACGTCGACCTCGATGTCCCGGCCTTCATGCGTGCCTTAGTTGCCGCGGCCAAGCCGCCGGCGGCGGGCGCTCCGCCGGCGCCGGCCAGCGACCCGCTGCTCGCCGCCATCACCACGGGCAGCGGGCGCCAGCGCATCGAGCTGCGCATCCCGCTCGCGCCCTTCGTTGGCCTCGGCGCCACCCTCCAGGCGATGCAGCCGCCGCGCCTCGGGCGCGGGCAGCGCCCGCCCGCGGCCCAGCCGGCGCCCAATGGCGGCAATTCCTTCTAGCGCCTGCCCGGCGTCGGGTCGGCGTCGAGCAGGCGTCGAAGGCGCACCAGGCGCGCGCGCAAACGGGGGGCGGGAGCGGACGTAAGTCGCGGTAGGGGGCGGCAGGAGCCGCCTGGGGGGAAGGGCTTGACCCTTGCCTCCGGGCGGCTGGCCCCATGATCTTGCCCCT
>JAYVMM010000285.1:0-4113 GCA_043758975.1 Planctomycetota bacterium
GCGTGCACGGCGCCGGGAGCGCTGCCACCGCCACGGTCGGGGCAGCAGTGGCGCCCGCCCCGCGGGCCCCGCTCGCGAGTGCGCTCGCGGCGGGCGCGCGTCCCGCCGGCCAGCCCACCATCGCCGGGGAGGGCGGCCAGGAGGCGGTCGAGGACCCCATCCAGGTGGTGCAGGCGCAGGCGGTGGGGCGGCTGGCCACGCGCACCATCACCATCCCGGCCGGCGCCTACGCCGAGGCGCGCATCCTCTCCGGGGTGGTGTGCGAGCTCGGCAACGACAAGCCGGAGCCGATGCTGATCAACCTCGATTATTCGTGGAGCGGCCCGGCGGGCACCGTCCTGACCATGAAGGACCTGCGCCTGATCGCCGACTGCACCGCGATGGGCGGCGCGCCGCGCGTACGTGCGCACATCGTCACCATCTCCTACGACCTGCCCGATGGCAGCCATTGCGCGGTGCCGGTGGACGGCTGGGCGGTGGACGACGTGGTTGGCGAGGCGGGGGCGATCGGGGTGTGGAACTGGAACCTCAGCGCAGTGGCGCCGCTGGGCATGCTTGATGGCGTGCTCGGCGGCCTCGCCGGGCTGCTCCAGCCGACCCAGCAGACCACCAGCGTCAATACCAGCATCACCATCCAGCAGACCGAGACCAACCCGCTGAAGAACACCGGCGAGGGCGCCGCGATCGGGCTCAATAATTCGGTCGGCAAGCATCTCGAGAAGACCCTCGACAACATCCGCCCGGCGGTCGAGGTGCAGAACAACCAGGCCTGCACGGTGGTTCTGCGCAGCGACGCCGTGCTGCCCATCCCGGTGGCGGTTTGGGACCAGCGTGTCGACAAGGCCGACCTCGCCGACCGCAGCGGCTTCGTGCGTTGAGACTGCCATGGCCACCCTGCTCCCACCCCGCACTGCCGCCCTGCCCCTTGCCCTGGCTGCCGCCTGCGCGCTCTGCGCGGGCTGCCATCCGCGTCCCGAGGATGCGCCCGAGACGCACGCTGCCGGCCCGGTGCGCCAGGTCGACGCGGGCGCGCTGCCCGCTGCCGGGGCGGCGGCGGGCGAGGCGCCGGCACCGCAGGTGGTGCCGATCCGCGACTGGATCCGTCCGGCGATCCCGCTCATCGAGCCGCCCGAGGTGATCTCGATCTGGTTCTTCCCGCGCAAGAGCCTCGACGGCCTCGCCTACCGGGAAGGATTCTGGTGCCACCGCGTGATCAGGTCCTTCAGCTGGGGCAGGGAGCGCGCCATGGTCGAGGGCGGCGTCGGCCTCGACGGCCTGCCCGGCGGCGGGCGGCTGCGCCCGACCACCGGCGAAGAGAGCGGGCTTGAGGCGCAGCCGTGGTTCGTTGACGCCCTCGCCAGCGCCACCGCCGCGCCCTGGGTCGAGGTGGTGCGCGCGAGCGCCGGCCAGCCGGCCACGGTGCCGCCGACCCTGGCCCCGGGCGCTTTACCGTCCGGCGTGGGCGAGAAGGCGGGCGCGGGAGCAGGAGCAGGACCAGGACCAGGAGCAGGACCACCATCAGGATCGCCGGGAGGTGGGCGATGATCACCGCGGGCGCCCTGCATGCCGGTAGCCGCGAGCGCGACTCGGTGTGCCATCTCTTCCAGCTCGGCGATTACCGCGCCGACCTCGGCGGCTGGACCCGGGTCGATGGCGCGCACACCATCCTCTGCGAGGTGCTGCCCGCCGCCGCCCTCGACCAGCCGGACGCCGTGCTGGTGGCGCAGGCGGAGTCGCTGGCCCAGGGCCTGGCCGGGGTGCGCACCGGCACCATCGTGCACGCCACCTGGTGGCTGTCGCGCCGCATCGAGCCCGCGCTGGCGGCCTATGAGCGCATGGGCGGCGACGACACCCCCATTCTGCGTACCCTGGCGCAGGCGCGCGCCGAGCTCATCCGCAGCGGGGCGCATACCCCGCTGCTCACCTTCGGCGCCACGCGCGCGCCGTTCTTCACCCGCACCCTGCGCCTGGTTATGGGCCTGACCGTGCTGCCCGCCGCCGGCGAGCTCTCAACCCTGCTCGACCATATGCTCAGCGCGGTCAGCCCCGGGGAGCGCGCGCGCCAGCGCGCCGAGGAGGTGCGCCAGGCGCTGGCCAAGCGCGCACGTGAGCAGTGGCAGGCGCTCAGTGGCAAGCTCGCGCTGATTGGCTGCCAGGTCACGCCGCTCGCAGGCGCCGACGCCATCGCGGTCGCGCGCGAGCTGCTCTACCCGCGCAGCGGCTGGCAGGCGCCGAGCGACCACGATGACTGGCTGCCGGACTACCTGCGCATGCCGCTCAGCGAGGTGGTCACCGATCGTGGGCAGGGCACCGTGGAGGCCGATGGCGCGGTGCTGCGCTGCGCCACCCTGCGCGGCCATCCGGCAGCGACCTCGCCGGGGGCGCTGTCGCTGCCGCACCAAGCACTCGGTGGGCACACCCTGCTCGACTTCCTTGACCAGGGCTTCATCACCATAAACGCGGTGGCACGCGACAAGGAAGCCACCCGCTTCGTGCTCCAGCAGCTGCTGCTCAACGTCGAAGGCGGCATGGGCATGCCCGGGCGCCAGGAGCAGGCGCAGCTGCAGGCCACGCGCGCGCTCGGCTGGATCGAGCACGAGGCCCGCCGCATGTTCGATGTCGAGATGGTGGCGGTGGCGTGGGACGACAGCCCGGCGCGCGCCGAGGAGCGCATCCGCCGGCTCGCCGAGCGCCTGGGCGAGGTGAGCGCGCGCTTTCTGGTCGAAGTCCACGCGGCACCCTCCTTCATCTTCCGCGCCCTGCCCGGCGGGGCGCAGCCGCCGCTCGCCGGCGCCGAGCGCGATATCATGCTGTGCGACCGCCAGGTCGCCGACCTGCTGCCGGTGTTCCACCGCGGGCGCGGCACCGCGGAGGCGGTCAGCCTGTTCCACGGCACCGGCGGCGAACCGCTGCCCTTCAGCCTGTGGGGCGGGCCGAGCCAGGGCTTCCTGGTCGCCGGGCGCACGGGCCAGGGCAAGACCTTCCTCTGCCAGGCGCTGCTCTATGACATCCTGCGCGCGCCAGGCAGCCAGGCCATCGTCATCGACAAGGGCGACAGCTACCTGGCGATGACCCTGTCGCTGCGCGAGCGCGGGGTGTATAAGCGCTTCGGGCGCGGCGGCACGCGCTGCACCATCAACATCCTGGGCGGCACCTGGGAGCAGGTCGGCCCCACCGCGCTGTCCTTCATCGGCCTGCTCTGCGCCCGCGCGGGCACGCCGCCGCTGGGCGAGGCCGAGCTCGGCTTCCTCGCGCGCGCGCTCGAGCGCATCTTCCAGGAGCGCAGCTCGCAGCTGAGCTGGGTCGGCGAGGAGGATCTGCGCCGGGCCTGCGCCGGCGCGGTCCATGTCGCGCGCGCGCGCAAGCGCCTGGAGGCCGCCTTCGTCACTGATGAGAGCGCCAAGCTGCTCGCCACCCTGGCGCGCAGCGACAGCGAGGTCCGCGTGCTCTATCGCTATGAGGTGGTCGCGGTCACGGTGGCGGAAGCGGACGGTGCGCGCGCCCGCACGGTGGTTCGCGAACTGCGCGATCAGAACCACCTCCCCACCGAGCTCGACGCCCAGCTGCGGCGCCAGCTCGGCTTCGAGATCATCAGCGAAGAGGGAGCGGACGGCGGCGCCTGCGTCCTGCTCCACCCATCCGCCGAGGAGGCCGGACTGCTGCGCGAGAAGGGGGTCGAGGCGGCGCTCGATCGCACCCGCTGCGTGGTCGAGCTGGCGAACGAGGAGGATGTCTCCTGCTGCGAGCGTGCGCGCATCGTCTTCCTGGTGCCGCCGGCGGTGGCGGAGGCGGCGCGCGTGCGCCTGCAGGCCGAACTGACGCAGGACCCCGCGCATGCCGGCGCCGCGCCCGCGGCGCTGTCGCAGGCGCTGCGCCGGCGGCTGACCGGGCTCGGCGGGGTCGAGGTCTTCCGCGCCACCACCGGTACCGCCACCATCCAACGTGAGGTCACCCTGGGCGACCTCGGGCGCCACCTCGAGGACCTCGCCCTCGACGCCAACGACCGCCATGCCGGCGAGCTGCAGGCGCGCCTGGCGCCCTACTACGGCGGCGGCGCCCTGAGCGCTTTCTTCGACGGCCCCTCGACCCTGGCCTTGGCCGGGGCCAAGCTCG
>JAYVMM010000286.1:0-5135 GCA_043758975.1 Planctomycetota bacterium
CGCACACGTCCGGCAGCTGGGCGAAGAGGGCGAGGCAGCCCTCCGGGTGCAGGGCGGCGAAGAAACGTTCGCTCGGCAGTCGTCCGCTCATCGCACCTCCGTCGCTCACCGCGGGCACGCCGGCGCTCGGCGACCGGCACACGCGCGGTCATCCCGTCGCCCGCCCGCCATGGTGGACAGAGCGCTCGCCAACGCCACCCCGCCGGACCCGGGGCGGTGTCACGCGACGCTGCAGGTAGACCTTGATCTCCCCGAGCGGTCCCGACGATCCCGGGCGGCGCCACCGCGCCGGAACGCAACACCCGCAGGCAGGCTCAACCCGATGGACGCCATCACCTTCCAGCACAGAGCTGTTTCCGGCTTCCAGCCCCCGGAGCGCTCCGGGCGGCTGCCCTGCGGCGCCGCTGGAGCGCCGCATGCCATCCCCCCAGCTGCTCATCGACAAGCCTCCCGCCCGCGCCGCCTGGGTGCTCGCCCGCGAGGTGCCGGTGCTGGCTGACGTCGCCTCCCCCCGCAGAGTCGCCGCGGCGGCGGACGACCCGGCGCATGGTCCGGTGCTGCACGTCCTGCCGAGCGACTTCGACGCCATCGGCGGGATGGAGGACTTCACCCGCAACCTCATCAGTCAGCTCGCCGCCCACGGCGTCGTCAGCGACGTCTGGCACGTGCCGCGCAGCAGCCTCGAAGGCCAGCGCCCAGCCGAGCGCGCGGCGCGCAGCGTCAGCCCGGTACGGCAGCTGCACCTCGCGCGCTACCGTCTGCCCTGCTTCGATCCGCGCCGCCTGCGCGCCTATGCCCTCATCCATGTCCATGGCATCGGCGGGCTGACCGACGCGGTCGCCTTATCGTGGCGGTGGCATCGCCGCCCGGTGGTGGTGTCGACCCACGGCGGGATCTTCCACACCCAGCGCGCGCTCAAGCTCAAGCAGCTCTATTTCCACTATGTCCAGCCGCTGATCGCGCGCAGCGTCAGCCGCTACGTGGCCTGCAGCGTCAACGACCGCGAGCTCTTCGCGCCGCTCTCGCCCCGCACCGTGCTGATCGAGAACGGGGTCGAGTTGTTCCCGCCCAGTGCGGTGCGCCAGAGCGCACGTTGCCTGTGGGTCGGGCGCTGGTCGGCGAACAAGGAGCTGCCCGACCTCATCCGCGCCTTCGCCGCCGCGCGCCGCCTGCTGCCGCAGCTGAGCTTGGACGTGGTCGGCGCCCCGGACAGCCTGACCCGCAGCGATCTCGCGCGCCTGGTCGGCGAGGCCGGGCTGGGCGACGCGGTCGCCATCCACGAGAGCCTGCCGCGCCCCGCGCTGGCCCAGCTGGTCGCCGCCGCCGGGCTGGTGCTGTCCGCCTCCAGCCATGAGGGCTTCGGCCTGGCGGTGATCGAGGCGATGTCCGCCGGCTGCGTGCCGGTGCTCAACCGCATCCCGGTCTTCGTGCGCTTCATTGGCGAGGCTTGTGCCGGCGCGCTGACCAGCTTCGCCGATCCGGCGGGCGCTGGCGCCGAGATCGCCGCCACCGCCCGCCGCCTGCTCTCCGACGGCAGTGGCGCGGAGGCGGCGCGCGCCAGCGCCTACGCCGCGCGCTTCGGCTGGCCGGCGGTGGCCGGTCACTGGCTGACGCTCTACCAGCAGGTGCTCGCGGAAGCCTCCCATGTCTGATCCCGCCCCGCTCGAGAAGCCTGCCCCTCCCGCCTTCGCCCTAGCCGAGGGCTCCACGCGCTGGAGCACCGCCACCAAGCTGCGGCGCGGCGCCTGGGCGGCTGCCCGCCTCCTGCTCTTCCGCCCCACCCCCCGGCGCCTGGGCAATCGCTGGCGCCTCGCCGTGCTGCGGCTCTTCGGCGCCGCCATCGAAGGCAGCCCGCTGATCCTGCCCAGCGTGCGCATCCTCCAGCCCTGGCTGCTGCGCATCGGGCGCGGCGGCGCGATCGGCGACGCGGTCGAGCTCTACAACTACGCGCCCATCACCATCGGCGAAAACACCGTGATCTCGCAGGAGTGCTACCTGTGCACCGGCACCCATGACCACAGCGACCCGACCTTCCCGCTGATCAGCGCGCCCATCACCATCGGCGCCGGCTGCTGGCTCGCCGCCCGCAGCTTCGTCATGCCCGGGGTGAGCATCGGTGACGGCAGCGTGATCGGCGCCTGCTCGGTGGTGACGCGCGCGGTCCCGCCCTGGAGCATCGCCGCCGGCAATCCCTGCAAGGTGCTGAAGCCACGCATCCTCGCGCCGCCCGCGCCTGGCGTCCCCCCGCCCCCGGCCTGAACGCGCGCGCGATTCCCGCAACGCCTGGGCCCTGGCGGTGTACCTCTGGCCGGGGAGCCCCTTGCCGCAGGCGGCGTTGCGGGCGCACGCCTGTCGTTAGCGTCGCGCACCACCAACCCGGGAGGCCCCCGCCATGTCCACCTCCATGCGCCGCGCCTGCGCCCTGCTCCTTGCCGCCGTCGCGCTCAGCGCCCCGGCCGCCGAGGTCGCCGCGGGCAAGCGCGACGATGCGCTCAGCGAGAAGCTCGGGATCAAGCTCGGCGTGCAATGCTTCACCTACCGCGCGCTGTCCTTCTTCGAGACGGTGGACAAGGCGGCCATGCTCGGGCTGCGCTACGTCGAGGCCTATCCCGGGCAGAAGGTGCGCCCGGGGGAGAAGGACACCATGAACCGCAAGACCCTGAGCGAGGACCTCAACCAGGCCATCCTCGCGAAGCTCAAGGCCAGCGGGGTGCGCATGGTCGCCTATGGCGTCGACGACGTGCCCGCAGACGAGGCCGGAGCGCACGCGGCCTTCAGTTGGGCGCGCAAGATGGGGATCGAGGTGCTGGTCACCGCGACCGCCCCGGGCCCGGTGCAGGACAAGCTGTGCAACGAGTTCGGCATCAAGCTGGTGCTGCACAACCATCCCAAGCAGTGGCTGCCGGACGAGGTGCTCACCGCCTGCAACGGGCTCTCAATGATGGTCGGCGCGTGCGCCGACACCGGGCACTGGATGACCGACTCTCTGGAGCCGGTGGCGATGTTCACCAAGCTCGGCGCGCGCGTGCTGCACAGCCACTTCAAGGACCGCAACGGCTTCGGCCCCGGGCCGGACGTGCCGTTGGGCACCGGCAAGTCGGACAACCGCGCCATGCTCGCCGAGCTCCTGCGCCTGGGCTTCAAGGGCTACCTGTCGTTGGAATACGAGAACGGCAGCGTGGCCGAGCTCGATGTCAATTTGGCCAAGTGCATCACCTTCGTGGATTCCACCCTGGCGAGCCTGGCCGCGTCCCGATGATCCCCCCGGCCCGCGCCTGCGGGCACCCGCATTACCCATACCGGAGAGTACCCGACCCATGCGCATTCCCTCCCCCCTGCTCGGCCTCGCCCTGTTCGCCGCCGCGCTCAGCGCGCCGGCCGCCGAGCGCAACGATGCCGCTTCCGAGAAGCTCGGCATCAAGCTCTCCCTGCAATGCTGGACCTACCGCGATCTCACCTTCTTCGAGGCGGTCGACCGCGCTAAGACCTTGGGCATCAAGTACATCGAGATGTTCCCCGGGCAGAAGCTCAAGCCCGGATCGGAACTCAAGGTCGGTCGCGGGATGGACGACGCGATGGCCGATGAGATCAAGGCCAAGCTCACCGCCAACGGCCAGAGCCTGATCGCCTATGGGGTCGATGGCATACCCGGCGACGAACCGGGCGCGCGCAAGGACTTCCAGTGGGCGCAGAAGATGGGCATCCAGGTGCTCGTCACCGAGGTCAAGCCCACCGAGATGCTCGACAAGCTGTGCAACGAGTTCCACATCAAGATGGCGCTGCACAACCATCCCCAGTCCTGGCCACCCGACGAGGTGCTCAAGGCGGTGGCCGATCGCTCGCCCCTGGTCGGCTCGTGCTCGGACACCGGCCACTGGCAGCGCCGCGGCTGGATCCCGGTCGAGCAAATGGAGAAGCTCACCACCCGCATCCTGCACTCCCATTTCAAGGACCTCGACAAGCTCGAGGGCTCGGGCCATGACTCGGTCTGGGGCACCGGCAAGGGCGATGCGAAGGGCATGCTCGCCGAGCTGGTCAAGCTGAAGTACAAGGGCTTCTGTTCGATCGAGTACGAGAGCACCCCGGTGGCCGAGCTCGACGTCAATCTGCCCAAGTGCGTCGCCTTCTTCGACCAGACGCTGACCGAACTGGCCAAGTAAAGTAACGTAAGGCCCAGCTGGCGCCCGTGGGCCAGCTCGACAACGCGCCAGCGCCACCGCTGGATCAGGATCGGCAGCCCACGCTGCCGATCCTTTTTTCTTGCTCGCGCCCGCCGTGCGGGGTGACGCGCTGGCCCCGGCGAGGCGCCGATGCGCCGATGCGCAATCGCCCTTGACTCGCGGAAATGGGCCGCCTACACCACGACCCCATGGGCGAAGCCCTGCCCAGGCTCCAGGTGATCTTCCAGGACGTCTTCGACCGCGAGGACCTGGTCATCGCACGCGCTTCCTATGCCGCCTCGGTGAACGGCTGGGATTCCCTCATCCAGCTCCACCTGGTCACCACCATCGAACGCGAATTCGGCGTCACCTTCGACCTCGGTGAGCTGCAGGCGCTGCGCAATGTCGGTGGAATGCTCGACCTGCTCGAACGCAACGGCGTGCGCTAGTCGTGGCGGTAGGGCCGGCGACCGCAGTCCACACCGCCAACCCCATCACCCCTTGGGGGCCATGGGCTGGCAGCTGCTCATTGCTCATTGCTCACTTAAGCGGGGAGTAGTCGGTGGGCTTGAGGAACACCGAGACGACCTTGGCCACCAGCGTACCATTGACCTCGGAATCGGCCTTGGCCTTCTGCCACTCCGGGTCCTTGGTGAACTCCGCCCAGGCGGTCTCGCGCGCCGCCCGGCTGGGGTAGGCGAGGATGTAGACCAGGGTGTCGTTCGCCGCCTCGCCGTCGGTCGGCGTCCAATAGCCGACCATGGTCATGCCATGCTTGACGAAGAGCGCGTTGGTGTGGTCGCGGAAGCGCGCATGCAAGGCCTCGAGCTTGCCCGGCGCGGCGGTGTAGGTGCGCATCTCGAAGCAGCGCTCGCCCGGCGCGGCGGCATTCTCCGCCGCCTGGGCGGACAGCGGCAGCAGGCAGAGCAGGGCGGCGAGCAGGAACGGCGCAGCGGATGGCATAGCGGGCTCCGG
>JAYVMM010000287.1:0-5023 GCA_043758975.1 Planctomycetota bacterium
CTGAGGTATTCGGCGCCCGCCTTCTCCTCCGCCGCGTTGGTGACGAAATGGCTCTTGGCCAGGCGGTACTTGGCCGCGTCCTCGAGTACCTTGGTGACGTACTTCTCCTCGATCTCGTTGTCGTCGAGGTCGACCGCCCCGTTTTTCGAGGCGTCGAGGGCGTGCGCGCGGGCGGTGAGGACGGCGAGGGCGGCAAGGAGTAGGGCGTAGGCCACGGGCGCGCGGACGATCGGCATGGGCGCAGCGTGTGGTGCTTTGCCCGCGGCGCAACCGCGCCCGCCGCCGGCAGTTGTGGTGGAATTGGACGCCGCGCCCGGTGGCGGCTACGGCGCGACCCGCTGGTGGATACTTAAGATCATTGTCATCAATGGCTTACAACATAGGTTCCGTCTGCAACCGAGACCAGTCGGGAGTGGAACGGCGTGTGCGTAGACGAGAGTCGGAGCAGCTCATGTCCACCGGTGATGAACTGCAGCTGCTCGGACGCCTGATGGACGTCGCCGTGCTCACCAACCAGGTGCACGCCGCCAACCTGGCCAACAGCAACACTCCCGGCTGCAAGGCCAAGGCGGTCGCCTTCGACGACGCCTTCCAGAGCGCGCTCACTGGTGGCGGTGCGCCCGCGGCGCTGTCGCTCTCCAGCTACCTGCGCATCAACTTCGAGGTCAACATCATCTCGCTCGGCGAGCTGACCTTCGAGGTCTTCCGCAATTCGCTGCGCAACCCGGCGGTGATCAACGTGCTTTCGATCGCGCCGATCCAGAAGCGCGCGGTGGCGACCATGGACATGACGCTCGCCTTCAGCCTGATCGACCGCATGCTCGGAGGCCCGGGCAAGCCGCTCGACAAGATGCGCGCCCTCACCACCAGCGAGCAGAGCCTGCTCGACAACGTGGTGCGGTGCTTCCTCGAGCAGCTCAGCCTGGGCTGGAAGGAGCTGCTCGGCTTCAACCCGGTGGTCGAGTCGCGCGAGATGGACCCGCAGTTCGTCCAGGTCATCCCCAGCTCGGAAATGGTGCTGGTGGCGACCATCAGCGTCACCGCGCCGAACGAGATCGAGCCCGGCGAGATGTGCTTCTGCATCCCCTTCATCAGCCTGCAGGAGCTGGTCGGGCGGCTGGGCAACCAGTTCCGCTTCGCCGCCATGACGCGCGAGCAGACCCCGGCCCAGCGCCACCGCCTCGACCGCGTGGTCAGACAGACCAAGCTCGGCTGCAAGGTCGTGCTTTGGACCACCACGTTGTCGATCAGCGAGGTGATGGCGATGCAATCCGGCGACGTCCTCGTCCTCGACCAGCGCAGCGATGCCCAGCTGACCGGCTACGTCGCTGCACCAAGCGCCTGATCGGGCGCCCGGGCCGCATCGGCAAGCATGCCGGCTTCCTCGTCGATCGTGTACTGCCGCCCGGCGCCAGCGCCGGGGAGCGCCCCTGAGCAAGCAAGGACCACGCCATGGCTGACCACCCCCCCGCCGCCACCGCTAGCGCTAGCGCCACCGCCGGCGCCGAACCGCAGGTGCGCGAGACCCAGTTCCCCGATCTCGCCGTTGCCGGCAAGGTGCCCGCCGGCAACGGCAACCTCGACCTGGTGCGCGACATCCAGGTCAACCTCCAGGTCGAGCTCGGGCGCACCGGCATGTCGATCCAGGACATCCTCGAGCTTACCCCGGGCCAGGTGGTCGAGCTCGACCGCCTGGCCGGCGAGCCGCTCGACATCTATGGTTATGGTCAACGACAAGCTCCTGGCCAAGGGCGAAGTGGTGGTGGTGGACGAGAATGTCGGCGTGCGCATCACCTCCATCATCGATTCGCGCGCGCGAGGCCGCCCTCGCCGAGGATCAGAAGACGGGCAGGAAGCCATGAGCCACCCGCCCGGGCCGGTAGCGCCTCGCTCGCCCCCCGGCCAGCCCCCCCCCGGGGGGGGGGGCGCCGGGTGATGGTCGTGACGCCATAGGCCAATAACCGGCTTGCACGCAATTCGCCTAATGGTCATACTGCCGGTGCTTTGCAGCAGGAGGTAGCTCGTGGCGACCAAGCTCAAGTTCCAATACGTGGCCAAGGATGCTTCCGGTCGCGAGATAAAGGGCTCCATCGAGGCCGAATCCGAAGGCGAGGCGACCGGTCGCCTGCGCCAGCAGCAGCTCTCGATCGTCAAGCTCGAGGCGCCCAAGGGCCCGGCGGTCGGCGGCTCGAACTGGCTCGACGAGTTCATGGGCAAGAAGGCGCCGCGCCGCGCGTCCAACGCCGAGCTCTGCCTGTTCACCCGCCAGCTCGCCACCATGATCGGCGCCGGCATCCCCCTGCTCGAGGCCTTCGAGATCCTTTCCGAGCAGACCCTGAGCACCAACAAGGGCTTCGGCCAGGGCCTGCAGGATTGTGCCGACCTGGTGCGCGGCGGCATGGAAATCTCGGAGGCGATGACCAAGTTCCCGCGCATGTTCCCCGAGATCTACATCAACATGGTCAAGGCGGGTGAGGCATCGGGCCAGCTCGACATCATCCTCAACCGCCTGGCCGAGTTCCTCGAGGCGGCGGAATCCCTCAAGAGCGAGATCAAGTCGGCGATGACCTACCCGGTGATCTCGCTGGTGCTGATCTTCGGCATCACCGGCTACCTGCTGGTCGGCGTGGTGCCCAAGTTCAAGAACATGTTCGACGCCCTGCACGGCGAGCTGCCGGCGATCACCACCTACGTGCTCATGGTCTCCGACTGGCTTACCGGCCACGTGCCGACCCTGGTGGTCTATGTCATCCTGCTCATCATCGCCTACAAGATCGGCATCCGCTACCGCCCGGTGCAGCGCATCCGCGATACCGTCTGGCTCAAGCTGCCGGTGTTCGGCCCGCTGTTCCAGAAGGTCGCCATCAGCCGCTTCGCGCGCACCTTCGGCACCCTTTTGAGCTCCGGCGTGCCGCTTTTGGGCGCCCTCGAGATCGTCGCCACCACTGCCGGCAACGTGGTGATCGAAGAGACCCTGATGGAAACCAAGGAGAACGTGCGCAAGGGCGAGACCCTCACCGCCCACCTCTCGACCTCGTGGGTGTTCCCGCCGATGGTGGTCAAGATGATCGGCATCGGCGAGAAGACGGGCGCGCTCGAGACCCTGCTCAGCAAGATCTCCGACTTCTACGACGAGCAGGTCCATGCCACGGTCAAGGCCCTCACCAGCTTGATCGAGCCGATCATGCTGATGGTGATGGGCGCGGTGGTGGGCATCATCGTGCTGGCGATCTTCTACCCCATCCTCCAGCTGCAAAGCGCGGTGCGCGGCGGCTAAGGCGATGCCCTGCGCGCATCGCCGCGGCGATCGCGCGCGCGGCACCGGCACTCCGGCGGGGCGGGCCTGATGCCGGCCCAGGTCGCCGAGAGCGGTTTGCGCGCCCAGGCGCGTCAGGTCGGGCTGGTGCGCCTGCTCCTGCTCGCGCTGGCCATCGGCGTGACCATGATCGTGGTCGGCGGGCGCAAGAGCGAACAGGTCGAACCCGCCGCGACCTACTTGCACGAGCTGTTGTGGGTGGTGGGCGGGGTGGCGTGCGCGATCTTCGCCACCCTGCGGTTGGTGCGCTGGCGCTGGCAGCTCGCGCTCCATCTCGTCTTCGATCTGGCCTGGACCGGCATGCTGCTGCATTTCAGCGGCGGGGTGGCCTCGCCGGGGGTGGTGCTGCTCTTCGTCATCGTCCTGGTCGGCACCCTGGTGCTGCCGGGGGTGTCGCCCTTCGTACTGCCGGCGCTCGGCAGCCTGGTGCTGGCGGTGGTCGCCGCGCTGTGGCTGGCCAGCCACGTGCCCTTCCCTGACGCCTACCTCCAGCTCAACCCAGGTCTCACCAACACCGACCACATCGTCGGCATCCTCGCCACCCAGGTCGCCGCCCTGTTCCTGGTCGATCTCCTCGGCCAGCTGCTCGCCCGCCGGCTGCACGAGCAGCGCATCTTCACCGGCGAGCTGCTCGACCAGCTCGGCGAGGGGGTGCTGGCGATCGACCGCGCCAACGCCGTCGCCTACGCCAACGCCGAGGCGCTGCGCCTGCTCAAGCTCACCGCCCCGGTGCAGGGCCTGCCGGTGGCCCAGGTGCTCTCGGCGCAGGAGCTGCAGCCGGTGCTCGCGCTTTTGGTCGGCAGCCGCTGCCCGGTGGTCGAGCGCTTCGCCGGTTCCGACGGGCGCCAGCTGGTGGTGCGCGTCACCGAGCTGCTCGACCGCCGCGACCGCGCGATCGGGCGCAACCTGCTGATCGCCGACGAGACTCGCCTGAAGATGCTCGAGGACAGCGCGCACCGCGCCCAGCACCTCACCGCCCTCGGCGAGATGGCGGCGGGCATCGCGCACGAGGTGCGCAATCCCCTGACCAGCCTGCGCGGCTGCGCGCAGGAGCTCGCCGAGATGAGCGCCGAGGCCAACCAGCTCGATGCCGAGGCGTTGGCCAAGATCCTGCTCTCCGAGGCCGACCGCCTGGCGCGCATTGTCGAGGACTTCCTCACCCTCTCCCGCCTGCGCTCGCCCAAGCGCGAGACCGTCGACCTCGAGCCCCTGGTCGGCGAGATGAAGCAGCTCACCCTGCAGCGCCGCGACCTCCCCGACGGCCTCGACCTTTGCCTCACCGTGGACGCCCACTGCCCGGCAGTCCTCGCCGATCCTGGCCAGCTGCGCCAGGTCATCTCCAACCTCATCGGCAACAGCCTCGATGCCCTCCGCCACAGCACCCAACCGCGCCTGTCCTGTCAGGTGCGCGAGGCCGGCGAGCGCAACCCGCTGCAGTGCGGCGCGGTCGAGATCCGGGTCAGCGACAACGGCTGCGGCATCCCCGCTGACCTGCTCGAGCAGGTGTTCACGCCGTTCTTCAGCACCAAGAGCCAGGGCACCGGGCTCGGCCTGAGCCTGGTCCAGCGCATCATCCGCGAGCACGAGGGGGTGCTCAAGCTCGACAGCAGCCAGGGCAAGGGCACCGAGGTCACCATCTTCCTGCCCGCGCATTCGCAGTCGCGGGTGTTCAAGCGCGCCCTTGGCGGCGCCTGAACGGGCAAACCC
>JAYVMM010000288.1:0-2179 GCA_043758975.1 Planctomycetota bacterium
TCGGCCTGGCTCGCATTCTGCCTGTGCTCGAACCTTACGGAGAGCGGTGGCTACTTCTTTGGCGAACGTGGATGGCCCTTCCTGTACGATTCCTGGACCGACAGCGGTGTGCTCATGCCCGACGGCAGCCGCTCCAATATCCAACATTACCCGGATGCCATCCCCGCGAACATCCTCATCGCGCTCGCAATCGCCAGCGTGCTCTTCATCGCCAACGAATGGATCATCGGGGTTCGACAGCGCTGGCGGAACGGGCGCATCAGGCCGACAGCAGGCGCCGGCGAGAAGCGCGACACGCAAGCGACAAAGCATCGTCTTGATCGCAGTTGATGCGGTGGATTGTAGCCTGCTGCTGCGACCGGAATGGCCGGCGCCGTCAGCGCACTCAGGCGTCCGCGACCAGCAAGCGGCCCTCGGCGATCAGCTGCACCTCGCCAGTCAGCAGCACGCGGTTGCCCGCGAGTTCGGCCTCGAGACTGCCGCCACGCGGCGAGAGCTGGCGGCAGTGCAGCACGGTCTTGCCCAGGCGCGCTCCCCAATAGGGCGCCAGCGCGCAGTGCGCCGAACCGGTCACCGGATCCTCATTGATACCCACGCGTGGCGCGAAGAAGCGCGAAACCACGTCGCAGCCCCATGCGGGCGTGCCGCGGGCGGTGACCCCCACTCCGCGCAGCGGCAGTTCGGCCAGGCGGGCGAAATCGGGGGCCAGGCCGGAGACGGTCTCGGCATCGTCGAGCTCCACCAGCCAGTCGCTGGCATACGCACCCAGCCAGCAGACGCGGGCGCCGAGGGCCTCGCCCAGGCCGTCGGCGGGCGCGCGAACCGCGCTGCAGGGCGAAGCCGGGAAATCGAGACGGATGCGCCGGGCCCTGGCATCGCAGCGCTGGGCGGTGAGCAGCCCGGAACGGGTGTGGAAGGAGATGCTCTCGGCACGCTCGCGTGCGCTGGTCCACAGCACGGCGGCGGTGGCGAGGGTGGCATGGCCGCAGAGGTCGACTTCGACGCGTGGGGTGAACCAGCGCAGGCGCCAGGCCTCCCCCTCCGGCCAGCAGAAGGCGGTCTCGCTGAGATTGAACTCGCCGGCGACCGCCTGCATCCAGGCCTCGGGCGCGGGGGACGCGAGCGGCACCACAGCCGCAGGGTTGCCGCGAAAGGGCGTGGCGGTGAAGGCGTCGCCCACCCAGTAGGCGGTCATGGCCTGGCGGTGGCGCTGTCGCCGCAGCGGTGGGCACTGAGATGGCGCTCGTAGAGCAGCAGGCCCTGGAGCAGGAAGGCGCTGGCGTTGCTGCCCTCGGCGTAAACCCAGGCCCGCTCCAGGGTGCACTCTTCGACCTCGATCAACTCCATCGCCTCGTGGTTGCGCGTCCCGGTCTGCTCCAGGCCTTCGGCAAGCACCACGTGCAGGCGCATGCGCACCAGGCCGGCGAGCGGCAGGTACGAGGCGAGCGGGCGCATGCGGGCGGCCCGCCAACCGGTCTCCTCCTCCAGCTCACGCGCACCGGCGGCGAGCGGATCCTCGCCGCCGTCGATGCCGCCGGCGGGGAATTCGTGGAGGTAGGTGTGGTAGGGATGGCGGTAGATGCGCTCCACCACCAGGCGCCCGTCGTCGAGCACCGGCACCACGATCACCGCGTCCCAGGTCGACTCGATGAAATTGTAGGTGTAGACGCCGCCGGCGGTGGTGAGCTCCTCGGCCATGGTCTTGAAGTAGCGGTTGCCGGCGACTTCGCGCCGGCTGATGATGGGCGGTACGTGGAGCATGGCGGGATTGGAGCGTGGCGCACCGCCAAAGCCAGGAGCGTGCGCGGCACCAGGCCCGGCGCAGTGCGGCGCAGCGCTCAGGGCAGCGGCAGGAAGGGCGTCTGGTCGAAGCGGTCGTCGATGTCCTCGTAGACCGCGCTGATGTCTTCGATCGGGATGTAGACGCGGTAGCGGTGCGCATCGGCGCCGAACTTGTCGATGGCGTCGGCGAGCAGGATCTCGCGCCGCCCCTCGCCGGAGATCTCGTCGCGCTTGGCCGACTGGTAGATCTTGCGGCTCATCTCCGCCGACCAGTGCAGGCAGCGCACCTCGCCGATCACCACCTCCTTGCGCATCTCGACCAGCTTGAGGATGAAGCGCTCGCCGCGCCGCACGATGACGGTGGCGACCCGCTGCTGCTCGACCAGCGCCTCGAGCA
>JAYVMM010000289.1:0-9613 GCA_043758975.1 Planctomycetota bacterium
GCCACGGGCACGCGCTTTCTCGGCATCCTCGCGCTCTACCACCGCTCCGACGCCGCCGACCGGCGCGTGCTGGTGCTCGACGTCAACGAACTTGACGGCAAGGTCATCGAATTCACTCGCTACTCGGTTGCTCTCTCCACCGCAGGCGGAGGCAAATAGGTGACCGCGACCGCACACAAGATGCTCTGGCACGAGGGGATGCTGCTGCTGCCGCAGCATTTCCAGCAGGCCGAGCGCCATCATGAGGCGGTGCTCCGCCAGCTGCTCACCCAGCTCGTCCCCCACCGCTATGGCCTGGCCGAGCTGGTGATCGACGGCGAGGCGCTGGGCAATGAGCAGTTCAAGCTCAGCGCCTGCAGCGGCATCATGCCGGATGGCACCCCCTTCGATCTGCCCGCCTTCGACGCCGCCCCGCTCTCGCGTCCGCTCGGCAAGCTACTGGCGGGCGGGAGCGCGCGCTTCGGAGTGTCGCTGGCCATCCCGCTCGACCGCGCGGGCGAATGCAACGCCAGCGACGACGGCCAGCTCGACGGTCGTCCGACACGCTTCCGCGCCACCACCGCGAGCGTGGTCGATGACTATCCTCCCGGCGAGCGCCAGGAGGTGCGCCTGGCGGCGCGCAATCTCCGGTTGGTGGTCGATGGCGAGTCGCTCGACGGCCACGCGGTGATCCGGCTGGCCGAGCTGGTGCGCCTGCCCACCGGCGCCATCGCCGTGGCCGACGATTTTGTGCCACCATGCCTCACCGTCGCCGCCTCTGAGCGCCTTGCCGCCCAGCTCAAGCGGACGGTCGAGATCCTTGCCAGCCGCAGCCACGAGCTTTCCGCCAGCCGCCGCCAGCGCACCCAGGGCATGGTCGAATTCTCAGCCAGCGAATCGGCCAACCTGCTCTTGCTGCATACCGTCAATGGCGCGCTGGGCGTGCTCGCGCCGCTTCTCGTCCAGCAAGTGGTCCACCCCGCCACCGTGTTTGCCGAGCTCATCCGTCTCGCGGCGCAGCTCTACACCTTCGCCGGCGAAGGCCATCCGCGCGATCTCCCCGCCTATGAGCACGATCGGTTGGCTGCCTGCTTCCAGGCCATCGATGAGCGGCTGCGCGCCCTGCTCGAGACCAATATCGCCGTACGCTATGTGCCACTGCCGCTGACCCGCTCAAGCGAGCGTATCCATGCCGCGCGTCTGACCGAGGCGGTGCTTGAGGCCCACCGTTTCTACCTCTCGGTCCAGTGCGGTCTGCCGGTCGAGAAGGTGATCAAGGACTTCCCTCTCAAGGGCAAGGCCGCCGCCGGCGGCAAGTTGCCC
Organism: Planctomycetota bacterium; assembly: GCA_043758975.1. GTDB lineage: Bacteria > Planctomycetota > UBA11346 > UBA11346 > UBA11346 > BOG-1363. Next base: position 1,303 of record JAYVMM010000289.1, read on the forward strand.
GAACTGGTGGCCAAATCGATGCGCGGCCTGGCGCTGGCCTACCTCGCGGTCCCGCCCGGAGAGATTCCGGCGCAGCCGGGGTGCAGCTATTTCGAGATCAGCCGGGAGGGCGAGTTGTGGAAGTCGGTCACCGAGGGACGCTCTTTCGCGATCTTCGTGCCAGCCGACTTCACCAATCTCAAGCTCGAGCTGATGGCGGTCAAGGAATAGGCCATGGATAGCGGCCTCGCTGATTTCTGTGGCGATGTGGTCCGGCTCGCCCTCCATCTCGGCAAGGAGGCCGGAGGATTGGAGGCGGGCGCCCTGGGCGAGCGTTTCGACGCCCTGTTCCGCGAATTCGAGGAGCGCGCGCAGCGCGCCAACCAGCCTCTAGCCATGGTCCAGCTGGCGAAATACGCGCTGGTCGCCTTTATCGACCAGCAAGTGCTCACCAGCGAGCTGGCGCTCAAGGACGCCTGGCTCGAGCATCCGCTGCAAATGCGCTACTTCGACTCGTCCACCGCCGGCGAGGACTTCTACCTCAAGCTCGACGAGCTGCGCCAGGGCAACGAAACCGGTCGGCGCGAAGCGCTTGAGGTCTTCTACCTCTGCCTGGCCCTGGGCTTCACCGGTAAATTCAGCGACCCTCGCGGGCTGGAGCAGCGCAAGATCCTGATGGACCGCCTGGCGCGTGAGATCGGCGAGCAGCGCGCCGGCGATGGCGGAGCGCTCTCGCCGCACGGGTTGGACCCAGCGCCCGCCACCGCCACCGTCGGCAGGGGCTGGCAGCGCCTGCCGCTGTGGCTGCCGCCGCTCGCCGCCGTGCTGCTGCTGCTGGTGAGCTGGCTGGCGATCTCCATGCTGCTCAGCTCCGCCGCCGACGGCTTCAATGCGGTGGCGCCGGTCAAGGCCGGGACGCCATGAAGCTGCCGCTGATAGCTACCGTGGTGGCTGCGGCACTCGCCCCGGTGCTGTGGTTCGGCCTCGGCGCCGCCGGTCAGTCGGCCACCGTCCGCCTGGCCAGCCTCGGCGCCCTGGCGCTGGTGTGGCTGGCGCTGATGTGCTGGTGGTGGTTCTCCCTGCGCAAGCGCGGGATCGCCCAGCGCCCGCCAGTAACCAAGAGCTTTGTGCGTGGGAGCACTGGGCTAGCGGAGATGAACGATCATTTCCAGAAGTGCTTCGGTGCGCTCAAGTCGACCCGCCCCGGCGCCTTCAGCGAGCTGCCCTGGTTCCTCGTCATCGGCGCCCCGGGCGGCGGCAAGTCGGCCCTGATGGAGGAGTCCGGCCTGACCTTCGCCTCCTTCGGCGCCGGTAGCCCGCGCGGCAGCGGCCCGACGCGCAGCTGCGACTGGTGGTACACCGAGGAGGCGCTCTTCCTCGATCTCAGCGGACGCTACGTCGCCGAGTCGGCGGCACGCGATGAATGCGGCGCGCTGATCGACCTCATCACCCAAGTGCGTCCGGAGAAGGCGCTCAACGGCGTGGTGGTGGTGGTGAGCATCTCGGACCTGATCAAGAAGGACGAGGCCGGGGTGGCAACCCAGGCGCAACAGGTGCGCGACCGGCTCAACGACCTCCAGCGCGCGATGCATCTCGACCTGCCGGTCTACGTGGTTTTCGCCAAGGCCGACATGATCGGCGGCTTCAAGGACTTCTTCGCCGGCCTGCCGCGTGCGGAGCGCGACCAGGTCTTCGGCTGCACCCTGCCCTGGCAGCCGGGGCGCGCCCTCGACGCCCTCGGCGCCTTCCAGCGCGAGGCTGGCGAGCTGCTGCCGATCCTGCGCGCACGCCGTCTCGGGGCCATCGCGGCCACCCGCACCCCGCTCGAGCAATACAAGATCCTGCAATTCCCGCACCAGTTCGCGACCATGCAGAAATGGATGGGCGATTACCTGGGAGCGCTGTTCCGACCCAGCCAAGGCCTGGAGAGTCCGGTGCTGCGCGGCTTCTACTTCACCTCCGCCCAGCCCGCGCCCAAGCCTGCCGCCGAAGCCGCCCGCAGCGAGGCGCCGTCTCCGGCACCGAGCCCGGCGCCGTCCCCGATGGCGCTGGAGGGGAGCATCTTCGTGATGCCCAACGCCCGTCAGGCCGCCGCCCCGGTCGGCGACCAAGTCAAGGGCATCTTCATCAAAGAGCTATTGGCGCGCCAGCTGATCGGCGATCGCATGCGGGTGCAGCTGACCTCGGCGGTCGCGACCCGCCGCCGGCGCTCGCGCGCGATCTCGCTGTTCGGCTCCGCCGCCGTGATGGCGGTGTGCTTGATCTGGCTCTTGCAGTGGGGTCTCCACGGTCGTGCGGTGATCACTCAGGCGGTCGAGGCATCCCGCCATCTCGCCGAGACCATCGAGAAGGAGCCCGGCAAGCCCCAGCCCAGCCTCGAGGCCCTCGATGGCCTGCGCCGCGCGCTGGTCGCGCTGGACCAGCATGACTCCGCTGCTGCGCGGCGCGCGCGTGTCCAGGCTCAGCAGCTGTACTTTACGCAACTCGACCGCCATTTCCTCGCGCCGCTCGGCGAGCGCCTGCGCCACGAGTTGGAGGAGCTGCGCACCGCCGCCGCCCAGACCACCGCCACCCATGACCAGCTCTTCGACCTCTACCGCGCCTACCAGCAGATCACCGACCGCAGCGCGCTCCCCGACCGCGAACTGCTCAAGCGCGTGTGCAACCTCGACCGCCATTGGCAGACCGGTCTGCTCGCGGGCAGCAAGGACGCCCACCTCGACGCCCAACTCGAACTGATGGCCGGCAACCAGCTGGAGTACTTCCTCGATCACCGCACAGGCTCGAGCGGCTGGGAGATCCCCGTCGATCGCTCGCTGATGGACCGCATCAGCACCGAGCTCGCCGATGTGCTGTGGCCGCGCCAGAGCTATGAAGACATCATCTCCAGTCTGCAGGCAACTGGGGCGATGATCAATCGCGACACCGTGGTAACCGGCCAATACAAGGAACTGCTCGCCAGCGACTACTCTTTCCCGGCCCTCTTCAGCCAGAGCGGGTGGGATGAGATGGTGGCCACCGCGGTGGCCGATAAGACCGAAAGCCTGTACCGGCGCAACCAGTCGCTGAAGTCCGAGAAGCCGCGCGAGAAAATTGCCGAACGCCTGCGTGCGCAATACCTTACCGACTACAACCGGCATTGGCTGGCGCTCCTGGCAAGCATCCACCCGGCCCCATGCCGGGACCTCAAGGAGGCGGCCCTCGCGCTGCGCGCGCTCACCGGCCCGCAGTCCCCCCATCGCGAGCTGCTGCGCACGGTCTGGCGCAACCTCAACCTGCGCATGACCGCGGCCGAACTGCGCCCGCTCAGCGGCGACGAGAACGGCAAATGGGTGGAGGAGGCGCTGTCCGCGCTCGGGGAATTCGTCGAGGCGCTCGACAAATATGCCAACGCTACCGATAGCGGTCGCCGTTCGCGCGAGTTGGCCCGGTTGCAGGCGCTGCAGGGCGCCTACGAATCGTCCTGGGCCAAGCTCGTCAATGCGCTCAAGGTCATCGAGGCGCCCGAGCGCCGCGCCGCGGTGACTACCGCTTGCGAGAACCTCGTGCTCGAGGCCCAGCGCGCGCTGGCGGTCGAGATCACCCACGAACTTGATCTGCTGTGGGAGGAGCGCATCGCCAAACCCTTCGCCGAGCAGCTCAGGGGCCGCTATCCATTCGACCTCAACGCCAAGGCCGAGGCGAACTTGGCGTCGTTCTCACGCCTGTTCAACGCCAAGGACGGCAAGTTCGTGACGTTGAGCAAAGAGATCGAGGATCTCCGCCGGGTGAAGATCGCGGGCCGCGAGATCCTGCCGGTCAACCGCGACTACGAGCGCATGTTCGATCGCGCCAAGGAGATCCGCGAGGCGTTCTATGCCAATGGCGAGAGCGCGATCGCCGCGACCTTCTTCGTCACCCTGGTGCAACGCGAAGGGGTGAAAGACATCCGGCTCGCGGTTGGCGCCAGTTTGTTCGGCCTCTACGACCGCCCCGATCGCCGCCTGGCGATGACCTGGAAGGAGGGCGACAGCGAGGGCGCCAAGCTGTCAATCGATGTTGTCAGCGAACAGTGGCTGACCGCGGACCATGCCGGATCGCCCTGGGGGCTCATCCGCCTGATCAGGGAGGGCGCACCGGTCGCGCGCAGCGAGGGGGGGATCAAGTGCGGATGGACCTTCGCCAACCCCGCGGTGGGCAAGGCCGCGACCTTCAATGCCGGCGCACTGATCGAGGCTCCCGCCTTTGAGAAAGTGGTGGTCCCCGAATTTTTCACCGGTCTGATCTGCCCCGAGCGCGTCGGTCGCTGAGGCCAGCTGCCAGCCCGCGGTCACAGACTCTGTATTCCAAATTGGAATGGTCGAGGATTGAGCAGCTGGGCTGCGGACGCGTCGGCGTTGAATCAATTGATCTATAATGCCCGGCGGGTCTATTCGGCGCCTACGGGGTGAATCTCAGGCTGACTAGTGCTCAGCTCGCTCAGAACTTGACAGGGGGGTGGAGTTGCGATCCTCCCTGAACCGAATGCGGGGCCGCTTGCTCGACCAATCCTCAAATCCGGATCCTGCTGGAGCTGTGACAACGCTTGGTTGTCGCATTGGATCGGCGCACAAGACGATCTGGCGCAAGACCGTAAGCATTACCGCGTGCACGGTGATGATGGCGGTCTGCGTGCGCTCGGGCGCGGCCGAACTGGTGATGCGGGACATCTCCCTGGATGCCACCGCCCCGCCCAATTCCCTGCATTACACCCTCAGCGGGCCCAATGGTTCAGTCAGCGGCAACGACCGCTTCGATGGCGGTTTGGCGCTCTCGATCGGCTTGCGCTATGCGCTCACGCCGCCGGCCTCCGCGCTCGGCGGGGTGGTGTCGGGGGATATCTACGGTTCCGACCAATTCTACCCCGGCGGCGGGATACGCCGCTGCTATGGCGTGCGCCTCGGGGCCGGGCTTGGCTGGGCGCCCGCCGACAGCTGGCAGCTGGCCGCGGGACCCCTCGCCACCATCGGACGTTCGCGCCTCGATCTGCCGTCGAGCTCGAGCCAACCCGCCTTCGATGTGCAGGGCAGCGCCATCGGCTTCGGCTTCCAGGCCATGGTGCTCTACGCCATCAGCGATCGCTGGTGGATGCAGTTCGACGCCGGTTATCTGCGCGAAACCGCCCATAGCAGCGGATCGGGCTTCACCCTCGATACCGTGGTCAGCGGACCCACCATCGGCATCGGTTTCAGCTATCGGCCTTTCACCGCGCCCCGGCGCCTCGAGTAACGTATGCAGCAGGTCCACCTCGGCCATTCGCGCCCGCCCAGCCGCCCCCGCGGAGCCCCCGCGCTGCTCATGCTTGGCTGCGCGCTGCTGTCATCCTGCTCCGGGCCGACGATTGCGCTGCGCGCGCTAGCGCCGGTCAACCTCAACCCCGACGGCGAATCGCTGCCGGTGAAGGTCCGCATCTATGCCCTGCGCGACGATGCGCGCTTTCGCGGCGCGCCGTTCGCCGACCTGTGGACCAAGGATCGCGAAGCGCTCGGCGATGACCGCCTGCAGGACCCCAAGGTGGTGCTCGTCCCGCCCGCATCGCTCGCGGCGGCGCCGCTGCAGATCGAGCTGGCGGAGCTGCCCAAAGAGGCCCGTTTCCTCGGCGTGGTGGCCCTCATCCAGCATGCCGACCAGCCCGACCGGCGCCGTGTGGTGATCGCACGCAAGGACATCGGCGCGCAGACCATCGAGCTGGTCGGCTCATCGATCGTCATGCATGATCGCGGCGATCCCGTGCCCGGGCGCACCGCGCCGCATGACGAGCCGCCGCCGCCAGCGACAGTGCCGGCCCCGACCGTGGCGGCGGCGCCGCCTCCGGGGCCGCCCGCTGCCATCGCGCCAGCAAATGCGCCTGAAGCGGCTGCCGCTGGACCGGCGGCTGGCGCGGAAGCGATACCGGCGAGCGCGGACAAGAGCGTTTCCGCTCCCCCAGGCCAAGCGGACGCAACCGGCAGTGCGCCGGCGGGCAGGGGCAGGCGGGCGAATGTCCAAGGGCAGTAACCAGCGCGTAGTGCCGGGCGAGATCACCGTCTAAGGACGAGGAAGGACGAGGAGTGGATATCCAGCAGAAGGTCTTGTGGAACGAGGGGCTGTTCCTCACGCCCCACCATTTCCAGCAGTGGGACCGCCACCTCGAGGCCGAGCTCTGGCAGCGCCTGCGCGCGGTCCAGCCCCTGAGCTATGGCTTCACCGAACTGAAGATCGATGAGGACGCACTGGCGGTCGGAGATCTGGTCGTGAACCGCTGCGCTGGCATCATGCAGGACGGTATGCCCTTCAGCAGCCCCGATGCCGACCAGGTGCCGCCTACCCGCCAGCTGAGCGCGCTGTTCGACAGCAAAGGGGCGATCTTCGACGCCCGCCGTGGTGCCATCGCGGTCTACCTCGCCGCTCCATTGGTGCGACCCGGCACCAGGGCCACCAGCCCCGATGGTCAGGTCGACGGCGTGCCCACGCGCTACCGCCAGGCCGGCGTGCTGGTGCGCGACGAGAACACCGCCGCCAATGAGCGCGAGGTGATGGTAGCGCGCAAATCGTTGCGCATCCTGCTCGAGGGCGAATCGCGCGACGACTACACCTGGATCAAGATGGCGGAGATCGTCCGCGGTGCGAGCGGGCGCATCGAACTGGTGCCAGGCTTCATCCCCACCGCGCTGCAGATCCGCGCCTCCGACCGCCTGCAGCTTATCCTCCGGCGGACACTCGAGACCCTGTCCGCGCGCAGCGAAGAGCTCGCCCAGCAGCGGCGCAATCGCGGTGCCGGCGTGGTCGAGTTCGCGATCAGCGAATCCGCCTCCTTTGCCCTGCTGCAGATCATCAATGGTTCGCTGCCAGCCATCCGCCATTGCCACAGCCAGCCGGGGACCCACCCCGAGCGGGCCTTCATTGAGCTCTCCCGGCTCGCAGGCACGCTCTACACCTTCTCCGGGGAGGGCCATCCCAAGGACCTCCCGCTCTACGTCCATGACGACCTCGCCAGCACCTTCAATCAGCTCGAAGAACAGCTGCGCGGGCTGATCAACGTCGTCATCCCGACGCGCGCAGTGCGCATCACGCTCAAGCAGGACAAGGAGACCACCTTTAGCGGGGAGTTGCAGTCGGAGGAGGACGACTACTCGTACTACCTCGCCGCCACCGCCAGCGTGCGCGCCGACAAGCTGATCAAGGAAGGCCCGCTCAAGGCCAAGATCGCCGCCCCCGAAGACCTCGACTACTTGGTCGCGCAATCGATCCGCGGCATTGGTTTGCAGCATCTCCCCTCGCCGCCTCCGGAATTGCCGATTTACCCCGACTGGCAGTACTTCAAGATCCTCACCGTCGGCGAACAGTGGAAATCCGTGCAGGCTGCCCGCCGCATCGCCTTCTATCTGCCGCTCGAGTTCAAGGGTCTGCGCCTCGAGCTGCTCGCCGTAAGGTCATCGCCATGAGCCCAGTCGCCCCGGCGACGCCGATCGCCATGCCTGCTGCGGTGGAGCGCCCTCGCGCCGCTCCTCCGGCGGGAGCGCCACCCTCGCCTCCCCCGCCTCCCGCCGTCGCCAAAACAAAGGAGGCGCCGGCGGTGGCCCCCCGTGCCGCGCTCGAGGAGCAGAAGCGCTCGCTGCCCGATTTCTGCGCCGGATTGTTCGCCTACGTGCTGTGGCTGCGCTCGCTGCCGGAGGGCCAGACGCCCGAGATCCGCGTCGTCTATCAACGCTTCGACGAGCTGCTGCGTGAAATCGACAATGGCGGCAAGCGCAACGGCATCGCGCCCGAGAGCGTCCGCCTGGTGCTCTTCGCCCTGGCTGCCTTCGCTGATGAGATGATCCTGACGTCCAAACTGACCTTCCGCGCCAGCTGGGCGGACCAGCCGCTACAGCTGACCTACTTCAACGAGAACGCCGCCGGCGAGGAATTCTTCATCCGCTTGGAGTCGAGCCGCAGGCTCGCCGATGGCAGCGCGGCTGATGTGCTCGAGAGCTTCTACCTGTGCCTGAGCCTGGGCTTCAAGGGCCGCTTCGGCGGCTCGCCCAAGATGGAGAAGCAGCGGCGTTCGCTGATGGAGAAGCTCGCTGCGGATATCCAGTCGCTGCGCGGCGTCGCCGGCGGGCTGTCGCCCCATGCCGGTCGGCCGCTGGTCGAGTCGCGAGTCGCGCGCGGCTTCTCAGTTTGGCTGATCCCCGCCATCGCTCTGCTGGCGACTCTCGCCGTGCTGGTCATCCTCAACATCCTCCTGCGCTTGCTGGCGATGGACGCCGTCGCTACCTTCACCTGATCGCCCAACCCCCGAACCCAGCCATGAAGAACCTCCTCGTTGCAATCATCAGTGAAGGGCTGTTTG
>JAYVMM010000290.1:0-1502 GCA_043758975.1 Planctomycetota bacterium
GCCCAGCGCCAGCCAGGGCGCGCCGAGCAGGAGCTTGCCCAGGCCGAGCAGGTTGCGGTCCAGGCGCAGCGGGATCATCACCGTCGCGGTGTCGACATAGGTGACGTAGCCGACGCGCAGCGGACCGCCGTAGCAGTGCCAGTTCATCCCCATCACCGCCAGCACCACCACCACTGGTACCGCGGCGAGCGCGGCAAGGTCGCCGAGGCGCCGGGTGGGCGCGGCCTGCAGCCAACAGCTGAGCGCACAGGCGAGGCCGAGGCCGGCGAACAGCGCGAGGTTGGCGTAATGGCACATCAACCCGAGGCCGGCGCCCAGGCCGCACAGCGCCAGCCAGCGCCGCCGCCCCGCGCTCGCGCGCGCGCGCAGGAAGGCGTAGAGCGCGAACAGCGCCCACGCCCCCACCACCGGCTCGACGTAGTAGCAGCGGGTGTAGTAGAGCGCGCCGCCGCTGACCCCGAGGATGATCGCCGCCCAGCGCGCGGCGGAGGGCGTGCGCCCGAGCAGCAGGGCGATGCGTTCGAGCAGCAGGCAGCCGGCGACCAGCGCCAGGGGCGGGATGGTCGCCACCGCCCAGCGCCGCGCGATGACGCCGCCGCTCAGCCATTCGAGGAATTGTCCGGCATAGACGAAAGGGGCGCTGATGATGGGCAGGCCGATGGAAAAGCGGCTGAAGCGCGGCTCGCCCGCCGCCTCGCTGTGCATATCCCAGCGCCCCTCGAGCCAGAGGTGCTCGCCGTTGCTGGCATAGTCGTAGAGATCAAGGACGCCGAACGGGCCGACCCAGAAGGCGGCGTGGATGGCGAGCAGGCCGCCGGCGAGCAGCAGGAGGGCGCGCACGCCCGGAGCGCGCGGCGCCGGCGCTGATCCCTCCTTCAGCGGCATGGTGTGCGACGGTAGGCCGGCTGCGCGCGCGCGCAAGACGACGGCCCCGGGGGTGGTGGCATGTCCGGGCGCGCGCCTACGCTCGTCCGCCATGACCAGGACCATCCGCACCGGGGCGGGGCGCTGATGCGGCTGCAGCGCTGGTACCATGCCCTGCTCTCGCGCTACCTCGCCACCCGCATCCCGCCCGGCAGCCGGGTGGTGGTGGTGGGCGAGGACCCCGCGATCCCCGCCGGCGACGAGCTCCAGCTGGAGCAGGCGGAGGTGGTGCGGGTGAGCGCCGAGGGCGCCGCCGCGGCGCTCAACCAGGCGCGCACCGACCAGGTCATCCTCTACGGCACCTTCCACCAGCAGCCCGACATCCAGGGCCACCTCGAGTCGCTGCAGGGCGCGATGGCGGCCGAGACCCGGCTGACGGTGGTGTTCTACAGCGCGCTGTGGCGCCCGCTGCTCGCGCTCGCCAGCCGCCTGGGCCTGCGCCGCCGCGCCGCCACTGACAACTGGGTCTCGCCCGAGGACGTGGTCAACCTGCTCGCGCTCAGCGGCTTCGAGCAGGTGCGCATCGAGCGCAAGGTGCTGATGCCGCTGCCGCTGCCGCTCATCGCCTGGCTGTGCAA
>JAYVMM010000291.1:0-10637 GCA_043758975.1 Planctomycetota bacterium
CGCCACAGCTGCTGCGCCTGGCGGCGTGCGCCGACGCCGGCGCGGTGGCGGGCGCGCTCAGCTCCGGCGCCTATGCCCTGGTGGTGGTGGACTCGATCCAGCTGCTCACCCTCAATGGCATCGAGGGCGAGCCCGGCGGGGTGGCGCAGTGCCGCGCCTGCGCCGCCGCCCTGGTCGAGGCGACCCGGCGCAGCGGCGCGCGCGGCGGCGCCGCCACCGCCTTGGTGATGGTCGGCCACGTGACCAAGGACGGCGGCCTGGCCGGGCCGCGCCTGCTCGAGCATCTCGTCGACACCGTGCTCTCCTTCGAGGGCGACCGCTACCAGGACCTGCGCGTGCTGCGCGCGCTCAAGAACCGCTACGGCTCGACCAGCGAGCTCGGTCTCTTCCGCATGGGCGCCAACGGCCTGGATGAGGTTGCCGACCCCTCGGGGGTGTTCATCGCCGATCGCGACCCCGGGGTCCCCGGCAGCTGCGTGGTGCCCGCGATGGAGGGCAACCGCTGCCTGCTGGTCGAGGTGCAGGCGCTGGTCAACCCCACCGAGTCGCCGCAGCCCATCCGGCGGGTGAGCGGCTGCGACCCCAACCGGGTGGCGATGGTGCTGGCGGTGCTGTCACGCCGCCTGCGCATGCCCCTGGGCAGCTGCGACGTCTTCGTCAACGTCACCGGCGGGGCCCAGCTCGACGAACCAGCGGGCGACCTCGGCATCGCCCTGGCGGTGGCGAGCGCCTGGCGCGAGCAGCCGGTGCCGGCCGACCTGGTGGCGATCGGCGAGGTCGGTCTCGGCGGCGAACTGCGCCCGGCGCCGCGCTACGAGCAACGCGCCAGCGAGGCGCGCCGCCTCGGCTTCCAGCGCCTGCTCGGGCCGGGTGCCGGCAGCGGGCGCGGGCGGCTGGTGGTCGCGCGCCTGGGCGAGGCGCTCGAAGCTGCGCTCGGCTAGCGCGCGCCCGCCTCGCGGTGTTGCCGATTCCGCCATTGCCTGGCGCGCACTCCCACCGACGGTGCCATTCCATGCCTGACCTGCTCGCCACCGCCCTGGCCCGGGTCGGCCCCCTGCCGCCGGGTGAGCGCCGCAGCCTGCTGGTACGCTGGGCCGACCGCCTGCAGCTGCACGGCGAGGAGATGGCGCGCACCATCACCACCGCCACCGGCAAGCCGATCACCCTCAGCCGCATGGAGGTCGAGCGCGGCCTCGCCACCATCCGCGGCACCGCCGAGGCGATGGACCAGCTGATGCCGCACGCGCTCACCCTCGACGCCGCCGGCAGCGCGGAGATCCATCGCGTCCCGCTCGGCCCGGTGCTCGCGGTGACGCCCTTCAACTTCCCGCTCAACCTCGCGCTGCACAAGCTCGCCCCGGCGCTCGCCGCCGGCTGCCCGGTGGTGTGGAAGCCGAGCCCGCGCGCGGCCGGGGTGGCTGAGCTGGCGCTGCGCCTGCTCAGCCACGCCGACTGCCCCGACGGCCTGGTCCAGATCGCTCATATAAGCGACGGCGAAGTCGCCGAACTGGTCCAGGACGAACGCCTGGCGATGCTCTCCTTCACCGGCTCGGCCTCTGTCGGACGCCAGCTGCAGCGCCTGTGCACGCGCGCCCAGGTCATGCTCGAACTGGGCGGCAACGCCGCGGTGATCCTGCACCAGGTCGACGACATCACCGCGGTGGCGCGCGCGATCGCCATCGGCGCCTGCGCCCACGCCGGCCAGGTGTGCATCAGCGTGCAGCGCATCTTCCTGCCGGTCGAGCGTCCGGACTGGAAGATCGACCTGGTCAACGCCTTCCGCGCGGTGCCCAGCGGCGACCCCTGGGCGGAGGCCACCCTCAACGGCCCGGTGGTCTCGCCCCTGGCCAAGGAGCGCATCAGCGACCTGCTCGCGCGCTACCAGGCGCAGAACGGCAAGCTGCTCACCGGCGGGACGTGGGACGGCCTGGTGCTCGCGCCCACCCTCATCGATGGCCTGCCGGCGATCGCCCCCGGGGTCTACGACACCGAGGCCTTCGCCCCGCTCGCCACCATCCACGAGTACGGCGACATCAACTCCGCTATCCACCTCGCCGAGCTCACCCCCTTCGGTCTGCAGTGCGGCCTCTACAGCAACGACCCCGCGGTCATCCGCAGCGCCTTCGGCACCATCGAGGTCGGCACCCTGGTGGTGAACGACGTGCCCACCCGGCGCGACGACCGCCTGCCCTACGGCGGGATGAAGGATTCCGGCACCGGGCGCGAGGGCACGCTCGAGACCCTGCTCGCCTATACCCAGCCCAAGGTGCTGTGGCGGACGCGCTAGCGCGCGCACGGTTATCGGCACATATTCGCTGAAGCCGCTTTAAACTCGCCCCCGGCGCCGATCATTGTCGTTGGCCGGGAGGACTTCCGTCCCGGTTACGCAGCAAACGCTTAAGCCGTAAGACCGATACCGCGAGCCCGGTGACGACGTTGGCGATGATCATCCACGTAGACAGACCGTGGACGATAGTTGCGCCCTGACCGTCGCGTGTCAGGCCGCTGCCCTGGTCGGCTGCCGTGCTGCTAGCTGGAGGCGACCCACTGCTTGTCCCCACCCGCGCCGGAACATTCGCGGTCGTGACCTAGGAAGGCGGCACCAGGCCGAAACGCAGGTACAGTTCATCGCCGTAAGCCTGGAAGCTGGTTAAGGAATCGAGGAGACGCGCATCGGCTGCGGTGACGAAACCGCCGTCGATCAATTGCTTCCGGATGATCGCAGCGGGCTGTGTTGCCAAAACGATTTCCAGGAAACGCTTGAGGCGATCGCGCTGCCCCCCCCTTCACCTCCCCCGCGCTCAATGCCCATGAGGGCGCCGGATTTGAGCAGCCGCTCCCTATTGTCCATAGCCTGCGTAACGACCTCCAGCGCCTCCTTGGGGGGCACCTCACGCTCCGTCTCGTTGTCGTTGTAATCGTAGACGAAGGTGGCCCCGTTAGTGAAATAGACCGTGATCGCCGCAGCGCGCACGCGCGATGACGTTGATCGAGCCTTGGCGCGGGATCAGCGCGCTAAGGTCAGCGAGCGCGCTGGGCAGCTCGCGCCCGCTGCGCTCGTGGAAGAGTCGGTAGCCGAGCCCGGCGAGGGCGCCGAGGGTCGCCGAGAGGCGATCGCTGCCGGCATAGAGGCAGGGCGCCACCTCCATGGTCATGGTCGGGCGGAAGCGCGCGAGGGTGGCCATGCCGCCCTGGATGACCTCGGGCTCGTTGCCGTCGACGTCGAGCTTGATGTGGTCGACCGCGGCGAGGCCGAGGCGCTCGACCGCATGGTCGAGAGTGGTGGCGCTGGCACCGGTGGTCGCCTGCAGCTCGCCGCGGTGCTGCGCGTGCGCCTCGGCGCGCCGCTCCAGCGGCCAGCTCGAGTAGACGCTGGACGGCGCCTGCTCGCCGTCACCCGCCACCAGCATGAGCTGCTCCAGGCGCAGCCGTCCGGCGAGCTCGGGGTTGAGCTCGCGGTTGCGCGTCAGCTTGGCGAAGGCGAAGGCGGTCGGCTCGAACGCCACCACCGCGCCCGTTTCGCCGACCAGGCGGGCGAAGTGCAGGGCGTGCGCACCGATGTTGGCGCCGATGTCGAGCACGGTCTGCCCCGGGCGGATCTCGCGCTCATGCGCGCGCAGGGTCGCCGGCTCGAAGCAGCCGAGCAACCAGATCGAGAAATCGATGCCCTGCGTCAGGTCGAGCTCCCAGCGCACGCCGCGGCGGGTGAACACCCCCTGTGCGCCTTGTCCGGTCAGGCGGCGCGCGAAGCGCACGGCGCGCGCCGCCGCCGAGGCGAGGAGAATCTTGGTCGCCGTGTCCATGCCGCCACCACCTGCAACACCATCGGATGCGGCGGTGGCGGCAATTCAACGGCGGGTGAGTGGTCCGCCTCCGGCGCGCACGCTGACGGCCTTAGCTTCCAGCCCTCAGCCCTCAGGTGAGCTGCTCGGCGAGGATCTTGCGGCGGTTCTCCTCGCGGTAGGCGAGCAGGGCGGCAGCCAGGCGGGGATCGCCCAAGGCGAGGATCTGCACCGCCAGGAGCGCGGCGTTGATCGCGCCGGGCTTGCCGATGGCGAGGGTTCCGACCGGCATGCCCGGCGGCATCATCACGGTCGAAAGCAGGGCATCGAGGCCCTTGAGCGCCCAGCCCTCCATCGGCACCCCGAGCACCGGCAGGGTGGTGTGCGCGGCGCAGGCGCCGGCGAGGTGGGCGGCGCCGCCGGCGGCGGCGATGATCACCTTGGTGCCGCGCCCGGCGGCGGCGTGGATGTACGCCTGGGCCTCGACCGGGGTGCGGTGGGCGGAGAGCACGCGGCATTCGTGCGTGACCGAGAACTTGGCCAGGGTCTCGGCGGTGCTCTTCATCACCTCCCAGTCAGACTTGCTGCCCATCAGGACCGCGACCAGGGGGGCGCTGACGTTGGCTGGCATGGAGGAGGAGGCGGTGGACGGGGCGGTGGTCATGGCGAGCTGGGCTCCGGGGTGGTGCTGGGGAGGGGACGGGGGAGGGTGGCGACCGGCTGACGACGGCGCGCGGCGGGGTCGCCGAGCTGGCCGCAGGCGGCCATGATCGAGCGGCCCTTGGTGATGCGCCGGCGCACCGCCAGGCCCTCGGCGCGCAGCGCACTGATGAAGGCGACCACCTCCTCCTCGCGCGGCGCACGGGTGAGCGGCGCGCTGCCCGGATTGTAGGGGATGAGGTTGATCAGCACGCGCCCGAGCGGGGCGCAGAAGCGCGCCACTAAGGCCGCCGCCCCCGGGGCATCATTGATGCCCGGCATCAGGCAGTAGTTGATGCCGAGGGTGAAATTGCGTCGCTGCGGGTAGGCGGCGAGCAGCTGCTGCAGCTCGGCGAGCGGCGTGCGGCGGTTGATCGGCATGATGCGCGCGCGCACCTCGTCGTCGGCGGCGTTGAGGCTGAGCGAGAGGTTGAGGCGCTTCCAGCCGAGCGCCGCCAGGCGCAGTAGGCCCTCGCGGTGGCCGGCGGTGCACACCGTGATGCGCTCCTGGCTGTAATGAAGGCCGCGCTTGTCAGCGAGCACGCGCAGGGCCTGGATCAGCTGCTCGGCGTTGTCGAGCGCCTCGCCCATGCCCATGAACACCAGGTTGCGCGCGCGCCAGCCGAGCGCCGTCGCCACCGTCACCACCTGGGAGACGATCTCCGCCGCGCTGAGGTTGCGCAGCAGGCCCATGCGCCCGGTCTCGCAGAAGGTGCAGCCCATCTTGCAGCCGACCTGCGAGGACAGGCAGAGGGTGTAGTGCAGCTGGTCAGCCCCGCCGCTGGGCTTTGTGCTGTCGCGCTCCGTGCTGATGCCCTGCGTGCTGACCCGCTCTGCCCTGATGCGCATGGGGATGCGCACGCATTCGATCTCGTAGCCGTCGCGGGTGCGCAGGATGGCCTTGCTGGTGGCGGCGAACTCGCCCTCCTCCTCGACCACCCGCACCACCTCGAGCAGGTCGACGCTGAAATGGTCGCGCCAGGCCGCCACGCTGGCGGGAGAGAGGGGATGCTGGTCTGTCGCCAGGCGCCCGCGGGCGAAGGCGGCGGTGTACAGCCGCATCGCCACCCCCTGCCCGCTGGGCAGCAGGAAGCGCGCGTGCGCGCCCAGTTCGTCGCTGGTCACTCCGAGGAGGTCGATGGTCATGGGCGGGATGGGCTGGGATCATTCGCCCGCGCGCTGCATTGCCAGCGCCAGCGCCAGCTCAGGCGCCGGCGCCTCACGGCGTGCGCGCGGGCGGCGGCGGCGCGGCGGCGCCCGCGCGGCGGGGCGGCTCGGTGCGCAGCAGCAGCCAGCCCACCTGCATCGCCACCCCGACCACCAGCAGCGCGATCAGCAGCAGCCATTGTCCCCGGGTGAGGCGGAACATCGGCGGCTCAGGTCTCGTCGAGACCGCGGGCCATGAGGATCTTGCCCGAGCGCACCAGCTCGATGATGATGAAGGGCTTGAGCAGGCCGACGAAGGCGTCGAGCTTGTCGGAGTCGCCGGCGCAGCGCAGGATCAGCGAATCAGCGCCGTAGTCGACCACCTTGGCCTTGTAGTTCTCCGCCACCTGGAGGATCTCGGTGCGGTTCTTGAGGTCGGCCTTGAGCTTGACCAGCACCAGCTCGCTGGCGATCACCGACTGCCCGGTGTGGTCGATGGCATGCACCACGTCGATCAGCTTCTCGAGCTGCTTGATGATCTGTTCGAGGGTGTCGGGGTCGCCCGAGCAGGTGATGGTCATGCGCGAAAACTCGCCGGGCTGGCCCTCGATGCCGGCGGCCGAGATCGCCGGCGAGACCACCAGCGATTCGATGTTGTAACCGCGGCGCGAGAACACCAGCGAGACGCGCACCAGTACCCCAGGCTTGTTGCGCACCAAGAGCGAGATGGTGTGCAGCGGCAGGCTGGTGATCTCCTGCACCAGGCGCTTGCGCGGCGATTTCCCGGGATCGAGTTCGAAGTTGGTGCCACGTTGCGCGCTGGTGGTGGTCGATTGCATGGGAGGTGCCTGGATGGGGAGGTGGACGGGGGAGGTGCTTGAGGCTCAGGTGCTGCCAGAGGGCTTTTCCATCTTGGCCTTGGGCTTCTCGATGATCATGTCCTTGAGCGCGGCGCCGGCGGGGATCATCGGGAAGACGTTGTCCTCCTTGACCACCTCGGCCTCGACCAGGCAGGGGCCCTCATTGTAGGCCATCGCCCACTTGAGCACCTTGTCGACGTCGCCGGCGCGCTTGACCCGCTTGCCGGGGATGGCGAAGGCGCCTGCGAGCTTGACGAAGTCGGGGTTGCCCTCGAGGTCGGCGCCGGAGATGCGGTTGTCGAAGAACAGCTCCTGCCACTGGCGGATCATGCCGAGATAGCTGTTGTTGATGATCAGGATCTTCACCGGCACCTTCTGCAGCGCGGCGGTGGCGAGTTCGCACGAGGTCATTTGGAAGCCGCCATCGCCGACCACGCACCAGGTCGGCTTGCCGGTGGCCATCGCCGCGCCGATCGCCGAGGGGAAGCCGAAGCCCATGGTGCCGGCGCCGCCCGAGCTCAGCCAGTGGCGGTTCTTGGTGGTGAGGAGGAACTGCGCCGCCCACATTTGGTGCTGGCCGACGTCGGTGGTGATGATGCAGTCGCGCCCGCCGAGCTTGTCCAGGCGGTCGAGCACGTACTGCGCGCGCAGCCCGCCCTTCTTGGGGTACTTGAGCGGGAACTGCTTGCGCCAGGCGTGGATCTCCTTCCACCACTCGCCGGTCTCGGCCCGGCTGGCCAGGGGCACCAACTCCTCGATCACCAGGCGCGCGTCGCCGGCGATGGAGACGTCGGGGCGGACCACCTTGTTGAACTCGGCGACGTCGATGTCGACGTGGATCTTGACGGCGTCCTTGCAGAACTCCGAGAGCTTGCCGGTGATGCGGTCGTCCCAGCGCGCGCCGATGGCCATGATCAGGTCGCAATTCGCCACCGCCTTGTTGGCGTAGGCGGTGCCGTGCATGCCGAGCATGCCGAGATGGCTCGGGCTGTCCTCGGGGCAGGCGCCCTTGCCGAGCAGGGTGTTGACGATCGGCGCACCGACCTTCTCGGCGAGCGCCACGATCGCCGGACCGGCGCCGGAGATCACCGCGCCATGGCCGACGTAGAGCACCGGCTTGCGGCTGCGCGCGAGCAGGGCGGCGGTCTTGGCGAGGAGGTCGGGCCGCCCGCGCCCGGGGACGTGGTAGCCGGGCAGGTTGACGGTGTCGACGAAGGGGGCGTTGCACGGGCCCTGGGTGATGTCCTTGGGCAGGTCGATGAGCACCGGGCCGGGGCGCCCGGTGGTGGCGATGTGGAAGGCCTCCTTCATCACGCGCGGGATGTCGGCGGCGTTCTTGACCAGGTAGCTGTGCTTGACCACCGGGTAGGTGATGCCGGTGACGTCGGCCTCCTGGAAGGCGTCCTTGCCCAGCATCGAGGTGATGGTCTGGCCGGTGAGCACGATCATCGGCACCGAGTCCATCAGCGCGGTGAGCAGGCCGGTGACGCAGTTGGTGGCGCCCGGGCCGGAGGTGACCAGCACCACCCCGGGCTTGCCGGTGGCGCGCGCGTAGCCGTCGGCCATGTGGGTGGCGCCCTGCTCATGGCGCACCAGCACGAGCTTGATCTTGCTGTCGACCAGGGCGTCGAAGAGCGGCATCGCCGCGCCGCCCGAATAGCCGTAGATGACCGAGACGCCTTCGCGCTCGAGGCACTGGATGACCTTCTCGCCGCCGCTGGGGGATTTCTGCAGCATGGTGCTGTCCTTCTCGTTCGCGCTGGGCGCTGGGCGTGCGTTCGCCGCCGGGTCTGGGGTTCTGGGTCTCATCGGGGCGATTCCGACCTGGTAAGCCGCAAATCGACCGTCGAAGGCCTATGATGGCTGGAATCCTGGTGATTGGACGGACAAAGTCCAGGGGGTAATCTGGAAATTATGTTCAAACCGGCTTTTCAAGGTCGAACTTGACCGTTAAAAACTACGGAGGTGGCCAAAATGGCGTTTTGCGGACCTAAGATGCGTTCTTGGTCCCTTGGCGACCGCGGGGAGTCCCTCGCTTGCGACCCCCTCGCTGACTGCCAAGGTGGGCCCCCCACCGCAACACTGAGGGTGTCCATGGCCAAAGTTGTCATCAAGCCGCGCTACCGTGCCTTCATTTGCCTCTCCGCCCATCCGGCCGGCTGCGCGGTCAACGTCCAGCGCCAGATCGAGACTGCGCGCACGGCCGGCGGCAGCGGTCTGGGCCATGTGCTGGTGGTGGGCTCGAGCGCCGGCTACGGCCTATCCTCGCTCATCACCGCGCTGTTCGGCTACGGCGCCAAGGCGCTCTCGGTGTGCTTCGAACGTCCCGGCCAAGGCGAGAAGACCGCCTCCGCCGGGTGGTACAACCTCGCCGAGGTCCACCGCGTGGCGAAGGCCGAGGGCCGCCAGATCGAGACCATCAATGGCGATGCCTACGCCACCGCGACCAAGCAGCAGGTGGTCGCCGCGCTCAAGGCGCGCTTCGGCAAGCTCGATGCGGTGATCTACAGCCTCGCCAGCCCGAAGCGGCCCGACCCCACCACCGGCACGCTCTATAACAGCACGCTCAAGCCGATCGGCGCGCCCTATACCTCGAAGACCGTCAACCTCGACACCGAGCAGCTGGCCCAGATCACCCTGCCGGCCGCCAGCGAGGCGGAGATCCACGCCACCGTCAAGGTCATGGGCGGCGAGGACTGGGGCTACTGGATCCAGGCCCTGCAGGACGCCGATCTGCTGGCGAACGGCTGCCGCACCGTCGCTTACAGCTACATCGGACCGAAGCTCACCCACGCCATCTACACCGCCGGCACCATCGGTCGCGCCAAGGCCGACCTCGAGCTCGCCGCCAAGGCCATCACCGCCCGCCTGACCGGCCTCGGCGGCGCCGCCTTTGTCAGCGTCAACAAGGCCCTGGTGACCCAGGCCTCCAGCGCCATCCCGGTGGTCCCGCTCTACATCAGCCTGCTCTACCAGGTGATGAAGCGCCGCGGCAGCCATGAAGGGACCATCGAGCAGATCGTGCGCCTGTACGCCACCCATCTCGCTCCCGGTCGCACCCCGATGCTCGACGGCGAGGGGCGCATCCGCGTCGATGACCGTGAGATGGCGGGCGAGGTGCAGGCTGAGGTCGCCGCGCTGTGGGAGCGCATCAGCGGTGAGAATTTCGCGACCCTCGGCGATTATGCGGGCTTCAAGCGCGAATTCCGCCAGCTCTTCGGCTTCGAGGTGCCCGGCATCAACTATGACGAGGCGGTCGAGGTCGAAGTCCCGCTGGTCTGAGCGCGCCGCCGCTCAGGGCGGCGAATTGCGGATGGTCCAGGCGCTGTCGTAGGGCAGGCGCTGGTCGTCGATGGGGGAGGTCATCGAGGACGCGCGCAGGCGCACGTCGCCGGCGGTGTCCGAGCCGCAGCCGCCGAGGGCGCCGAGCGCTACCAGGACAGCGGTGGCGGTCAGCAGCGGCAGCAGGCGGGGGCGGGGTGGGGAGGCGCGCATGCAGCGACGGTGGCCGGCGCGCGCTCGCGCGCCATGGAAAACCCGCCCGGCGCGCACCCGGCATTTCACACTATTCAACCCGTCCCGGGCAGCCCGCGCCTCCCTGTCGCATCCGCTGAGGTCGCCGGCGCGCTCGCGAGCACGCTGCCGCTGGAGATCGCGTGCAGCTGCTGGTCGGCGGTGCGCAGCAGCAGGCAGCCGTTCTCGTCGAGCCCCTCGGAGAGCCCGCTCAGGCGGCGCTCGGCGCTCTGCAGCTCGAGCCGGCGCCCGGCGAGCCAGTCGCGCGCACGCAGGTGCGGCAGCAGCTGGGCCCAGCCGCCGACCGCAAGCAGCCCGGTGGCCTCGAGCAGGTAGCGGCGCAGGGCGCCGAGCATGGTCACAGGCTCGGGCGGCGACTGCACCTCGGCGATGCTCGCCGGCGCGAGCGCAGCGGCGAGGGGCAGGGCGGCGGGCTGCTGGTCCCATTGCGGATCGAGGTTGAGGCCGATGCCCACCACCACTGGCGTGCGCGCGGGGTAGCTGCGCGCGCCCATCGGGCGCTCGCACAGCACGCCGGAGAGTTTGCGCCCGTCGAGCACGCAGTCGTTGGGCCACTTCAGCATGATGCGCGCGCGCGGTGCGAGGTCCTCGACCGCATGCGCCACCGCCAGGCCGG
>JAYVMM010000292.1:0-6108 GCA_043758975.1 Planctomycetota bacterium
AGCAAAACTGGCGCGGGAGGTGTCGAATCCGGGGTGCGCTTCGTCCAGCTCTACGACTGGGGCTGGGACCACCATGGCGCCTCGCCCGGCGAATCGATCGACGAGACCCTGCCGATCAAGTGCCAGCAGATCGACCGCGCGCTCAATGGCCTGCTGACCGACCTCAAGGCGCGCGGCCTGCTCGAGCGCACCCTGGTGGTGTGGGGCGGCGAGTTCGGGCGCACGCCGATGATGCAGAACGACGTGCGCGATACCGTGGTCAAGGGCTTCATGGGCCGCGACCACCACCCCTACGCCAACACCATGTGGCTGGCTGGCGGCGGCATCAGGCGTGGGCTGGCCTACGGCGCAACCGACGAGATCGGCTACTACATCACCGAGAACCCGGTGTCGGTGCGCGATCTGCAGGCGACCATCCTGCATCAGCTCGGCCTCGACCCGTATCGCTTCAGCTACCGCTACCAGGGCCTCGATCAGCGTCTGATCGGACCCTCCGACGAGGGCAAGGTGGTGCAGGCCCTGCTCGCCTGAGGCGGCGCCCGGGCTGGGCCTCGGCGCGGACCTCGGTCTGCCGCATAAAGACAGCTATGTCAGTGGTTTAGGCGCGCATACGGCAGTCCGTGCGCGCTCGCCGCGGCGGGCCTCCGTCTTGCTTTTCGCCCCGGCGCGGAAATCTGGGGCCACTGCGAGGGTGGCCATGATTGAATCCGGCACGCGCATCGGCGGCCTGCTTATCGAGGACCTGCTCGGGCGCGGGGCGATGGGCGAGGTCTACCGCGCGGTACAGGTCTCGCTCAAGCGCCCGGTGGCGGTCAAGCGCATCGCCGGCCATCTCGTCGACAACCCCGACATGGTGGCGCGCTTCGAGCGCGAGGCCCAGTGCATCGCCCGTATCCAGCACACCAACGTGGTAGGGATCTACGAGTTCGGGCAGTACGCCGACGCCGCCGGAGGGCAGCACTTCCTGCTGGTGATGGAGCTGGTCGAGGGCGGACGCAGCCTGAAGAGCTACCTGCACGGAGCCATGGACTGGAAAGTGGCGAGCAGCGTGATGCTGCAGGTCGCCGAGGGCCTGGCCGCCGCCGCCGAGCAGGGGGTGGTGCACCGCGACATCAAGCCCGACAACATCATGCTGACCAAGAAGGGGGTGGCCAAGCTCACCGACTTCGGGCTGGCCAAGGCGGTCGACTCCTCGGCCATGACCATGGGCGGGACCCTGCTCGGCACCCCGGCGTACATGCCGCCCGAGGCCTGCCGAGGCGAGGCCACCGACCACCGCGGTGATCTCTACAGCCTGGGCGCGACCTGGTACCACCTGCTCTCCGGCAATGTGCCCTTCCGCTCCGACAACACCATGGCCATGCTGCGCGCCCACCTCGAAGAGCCGGCGCCCAACATCCTCGCGCTCTTCCCCACCGTGCCCGAGCCGATCGCCGACCTGGTGCGCCGCTGCATGGCCAAGCGGCCCGAGGACCGCCCGTCTTCCGCCACCCAGCTCGCCAACGAGCTCAAGGCGCTGGTCGCCCAGGGCATCCACCTCAAGCAGGCGGTGCCCGAGCTGGTCGATCTGCCCAAGGCGGCGCTCGGCGACCCCAGCACCATCGCCACCCTGGTGGCTGGCGGAGCAGCCAAGGTGGGCGCTTCGGCCACTGCCGTCACCGCCCTGGTCAGCCCGGCAGCCCAGGCTGCCGCACCTGCCGCCACGCCCACGCCAGCCCAGCGTGCGACCATGGCCACCATCCAGCAGCCGGCGCAGGATACCCGCGCGCGCGTCTCGCCCGCGCGCTATCTGGTGCCGCTGATCGCGCTGGTGGTGGTGGCGGCGCTCGCGGCCTGGGCGTGGTTGGCCATGGGCGGCGGCTCGAGCACGCGCGCGCCCGCACCGGTGGCCGCTACGCCGCCGGCCCCGGGGGGCAGCGCGCCCGCCCCGGCTCCGCCCCCGGTTCCGGTAGCGCCGCCGATCGTGAGCGTGCCGCCGGAGCACATTGCCAAGGCTCCGTCACCATCTCCAACCGCAACCCCGGTGCCGGGCGATCCACCGGCACTGTCGACGAGCCCGCCCTCGCCGCCGCCAGCGCTGTCGCCGGTATCAGCCCCCGCCCCGGCGCCCGCGAATCCAGCGCCGGTGCCGCCGGCACCGCCGGTAGCAGCGGTCGTTCCCACGGTTGCCCCGTCCCCCGGTCCCATTGCCGCCCCCGCCCCCGCCTCCACCCAGCCGCCACCCCCGCCGCTCCCGGTCGGGCTCGCCAGCCTGCCGCCGCCGCCGCCGCCGCTGCAGCTGCGCCCGCCGCAGCTGATCAAGCCGGCGCGCGAGGCGGCGGTCACCGACAACGCGGTGATCGAGTTCCGCACCGCGCTGCGCGCCAAGCGCGCGCTGCGCGCCGAGGCCTACCTCTCCTCGATCGCTGCCGACGCCGGCGGCTACCGCGACATGGTAAAAAACCTGACCCAGCTCAAGGGCGAGCAGGACGGCGCCTTCGCCGCCATGGGCAAGGCTGTCGGTGCCGGGCAGGCAGCCACCCTGCTCGAAGCGATGGTGCAGGCCACCGCCTATCCCGAGCTCACCGGCGCCATCGCCCAGGGCCGTACCTGGGTCGCCCAGCTCGAGGAGCGCTGGAAGGCAGCCCTCGCGTGCGCCGACGAGGCGATCGCGCACCATGACGCCGCCAGCGCACTCGCCCTGCTCGGCGAGGTCCCCAGCGATCCCGCGGTGGTGACGGCGGCGCTCGGCGCGCAGCGCGCGGCGCTCGCGGCCAAGCTCGCCGCGCTGGGACACTGACGGTGCCGGCGGACGAGCGGGAGGCGATAGCAGCCTTCGCCGCCCTCGCCCGGCGCTACTGCCGCTGGGCCGAGGCGACCCCGGGCGAGCCGCGCGCCGAGATCCTGCTCGCGCGCCAGCTGCTGGCGGCGCTGCAGTACGCGCGCCTGATGCTGCCCGAGAGCGCGCACGGCGGCGACCACGAGGCCAACGCGGTGCCGCACCAGCGCTGGCAGGCCATCCGCGCGCGCTTCCAGGTGCTGCCGATCGACGAGTACGCCGAGGTCTACGACCCTTTCGGTGACGAGCCGGCGGTGACCGCCAGCGTCACCGACAGCCTGGCCGACATCGAGCGCGATCTGAGCCAGGGCCTGGAATTCTACGATGCAGGTAAACCCCAGGAGGCGGCCTGGCACTGGCGCACGCTGCACGCGGTGCACTGGGGGCGCCAGCTGCTCAGCGTCGAACGCGCCATCCACGCCTGGCTCGCCCGCCACGAATAGCGCCCTGCTTGCCAGACCGCCGCGCCGCGCCATGGTGCGGCTCGCCATGGCCACCCCCGTCCTGCACCTCAACCGCCATGTGCCGCACCGCACCCTGCATGGCCATGTCTGGGTCTATGCGACCGAGGTCGCGCGCCTCGAGGGCGCCGCCGAGCCCGGCGACCTGGTCGAGGTGCGCGATCCCGGCGGCCACGCGCTGGGACGGGGTTTCTACAGCCCGAGCTCGAAGATCGTGGTACGGCTGCTGAGCCGGCGTGCCGGCGCGCTCGACCAGGACTTCTTCCGCACCCGCCTGCAGCAGGCGCTCGCCCACCGCGAACGCGTGCTGCCCGGGCGCCCGGCGCGCCGCCTGGTCAACAGCGAGGGTGACCTGCTGCCCGGGCTGATCGTCGACCAGTACGGCGAGGTGCTGGTGGTGCAGACCACCACCGTCGGCATGGATCGCCTGCTGCCGATGTGGCGCGACCTGCTATGCGAACTGCTGCACCCGCGCACCATCCTCGAGCGCAACGACCTCACCGTGCGCGCCTTCGAAGGGCTGCCGGAGCGCACCGGGGTGCTGCACGGGGAGCCGGTCTCGGCGCTGCGCCTGCGCCTAGGCGCGCTCGACTTCCCCTGCGACCCGCATGACGCGCACAAGACCGGGGTCTACCTCGACCAGCAATGCAACTGGGAGGCGGTGGCGGCACTGGTCAGGCCCGGCATGCGCGTGCTCGACGCCTTCTGCCACCTCGGCGGCTTCGGTCTGCATGCACTTGCCGCCGGCGCCGGCGAGGCGGTGCTGCTCGACAGCAGCGCCGCCGGCCTCGCCGGCGCGCGCCAGGCGGCGGAATGGGCGGGCAGCGCGGCGCGCGTGCGCCTGGTCGAGGATAACGCCTTCGGCTACCTCAAGGGCGCGGATGGCGCCGGCGAGCGCTTCGACCTGGTGGTGCTCGATCCCCCGAGCTTCACCCGCACCCGTGACACGGTGCCGCAGGCGATGCGCGGCTATAAGGAGATCCACCTGCGCGCGCTCAAGATGCTCGCGCCCGGCGGCGTGCTGGCGACCTTCAGCTGCTCGCACCACATCGCCGTGCAGGGCTTCCTCGCCATGGTCGCGGACGCCGCCGGCGACGCCAAGCGCACCCTGCGCCGTGAAGGCCTGCTGAGCGCCAGCCCCGACCATCCGGTGCTGGTCGGGGTGCCCGAGAGCGAGTACCTCAAGGGGGCGGTGTTCACCGTCCTCGAGGGCTGAAGTAGGGCGGTAGGTTGGCAGGGGCAGCGGCAGAGGGGGGGGGCGCCTGCGCGCCTGCGCCCCCTGTCGCTACGGGCATCATCCCGATGGCAGGCGGCGCAAGGCCGGGCCCGCCTGGGCAAAAAATGCACAGCCAGAGTGCCTGGGACGCCTGCGCATGCCTTATGGCTGCTCCCGTCAAGGCCTGACCAGATTCGACCGCGCTCGACTCCCAAGT
This sequence comes from Planctomycetota bacterium, assembly GCA_043758975.1. Taxonomy (GTDB): domain Bacteria; phylum Planctomycetota; class UBA11346; order UBA11346; family UBA11346; genus BOG-1363. The sequence goes on from JAYVMM010000292.1 coordinate 4,713, forward strand.
TCCGGCTGTGCGCGGGGCATTATGGATGCCATGTGTTCCTGTCAATTGAACGAGGACCCACAATGGCTTACAGCCGATCTGGGGGGTCGCTGCCAATGACACACGGGGAGGGTCGCCGAGCGCGTGCGATTGTGGCCGGGGGGGCATTTTCTAGGCTGGCAGGGATGTTCCGACCGTTTTACGCCCTTGCCCTGGCCTTCGGCCTCGTGCTCTGCGCCGGCTGTTGCCGCGAGCGCGATGCGGCGATCGACGATCTCGAACGCTTCAAGAACCACGCCAAGTACGAACAAGAGGCGTTGATCATCGACATCAATCGCTTCGTGGTTTCCAATGCGCTGGTGGCCGAGAACATTCCGCTCGAGGTCGGACGCTTCATCGAGTGGCGCAAACGCGAATGGTGGCGCTTCCAGCGCGAGCTGGCCTGGGAGATCGAGTACGACTGGAAGAACGTCGAGCGCCTGACCTACGATGTGGCGCGCTACTACGGCTACCAGATCGACAACTTCCCGCGCGCCAAAGCGGACATCCTCAATTTCTTCGCCAAGGCCGACGTCGAGTGGCGCTGCCTGGTCGAGGACGTGGTGATCTACCAGGAATTCAAGAACCGCGAGCTGATCCCGCTCACCGCCGAGCTCAAGGCCTTCTACGACCACGCCAAATGGGAGGTGGTCGAGCTCCAGATCGATGTCACCGCCTTCCTCGAATGGCGGCAGCGCGAGTACAACAAGCTCATCCGCGACGGGCGCGACTGGTTCGCCGCCAACATCGAGGATTGGGACAAGCTGATCTTCGACTTCGAGCGCTACCGCGCCCAGATCCTCATCGAGCAGCGCCTGCTGATCGTCGACTTCAGGAACTTCTGGTCCTACGAGCTGGCCACCGTGCCGCGCCTGATCGACGACGTTTGGCGCTTCACCCAATGGCGCGAGCGCGAGATGGACAAGCTCAAGGCCGATGTCATCCGCTTCCAGGAGCACGCGCGCTGGGAACTCGACGGGCTGACCGCCGACATCCGGCGCTACAAGCTCGAGCAGGTCGAGTTGGTGCCCAAGCTGCTGCTTGATGTCGAGCGCTTCTTCGTCGTCTATGAGCGCGAGGTGCGCCCGCTCAACGAGGACGTCAAGCGCTTCTGGCGGCGCAACGTCGCGCTGCGGCGCCTGCTGATGGCCGATCTGCGCGGCTTTTACCACCACAGCGAGCAGGAGGCGGCCGAGCTAGAAGCCGACTTCCGCCGCTTCATCGACTACAGCTCGGTCGAGTGGGCGCGGCTGAAGGTCGCGGTGCGGCGCTTCGCCACCTGTGACCACGATCCGACCTTCGGCGACTCCGGGGTGCCGAGCGGTTTCGACCAGCGCCCGGGGGTGTTCAACGACCACTTCCAGCTCGATGAGGACTT
>JAYVMM010000293.1:0-8969 GCA_043758975.1 Planctomycetota bacterium
GACCTCGCCGCCGGCTGCTCGCTCTCCGACTCCTGCCCGGCCGACCGCTTCCAGGCCTTCGTCGCCGCCCACCCAGGCCACGTGGTGGTGACCTACGTCAACAGCTCGGCGGCGGTCAAGGCGCTGTCGGACTACTGCGTGACCTCGTCGAACGCCTGTGCGGTGGTGCGCGCCATCCCCGCCGAGCGCACGATCATCTTCGCCCCCGACCAGTTCCTCGGCGACTGGGTCGCGCGCGAGACCGGGCGCGAGCTGGTCATGTGGCAGGGCGCCTGCGAGGTGCACGAGAACTTCTCCCAGGCGGAGATCGTCCGCCTCCAGCAGGAGCACCCAGGCTGCATCACCCTGGTCCACCCCGAATGCCCGCTGCCGATCCGCGCCCTCGCCGACGTCGTCGGCAGCACCACCCAGCTGCTCGAAGCGGTGCGGCGCGGCGATCCGCATGGCACCTATCTGGTGGTGACCGAGCCGGGCATCGTCCACCAAATGGCCAAGGCGGCGCCGGGCGCGCGCTTGCTCATGGCCCCGGCCGCGGTGGGCGGCACCCAGCTGGGCTCGTGCACGCACTGCAACACCTGCCCGCACATGCGCCGCAACACCCTCGACAAGCTCTACCGCTGCATGCGCGACCGCAGCCCCGAGCTGCGCCTCGACCCTGCCCTCATCGCGCGCGCGCGCCTGCCGATCGAGCGCATGATCGCCATCGGCTGAGCCAGCCCCGCACCGCCGCCGGCGCGGGCGGCCACCCGCTGGGCCACCCGCTGGGCCACCGCCCTGACCACTGTGCTCAGCGCAGCGTGGGTCGGCGCAGCCGGCTCGGAAGGTCCAGGCGGAAGGCGCCCGCGGGCCCAGTGAGCATGCCGAGCGGTGCACCGCTATGGGTAGCCACCAGCGCACCCGTCTCGGCCTCGATGCCGAGGGCATCCCCGGCCCAGAGGCGGACGCCATCCTGATGGCTCACCCGGGTGGTCGCCGCGCCACGCTCGATGAGCGCCTGCGCGCCCCACGGTTCGAGTCTGAAGCGGTCGCCTTCGCCGTGGCCGAGGATGAGTCCACGCGCCTCGCTCGGCAGGGCACAGGTGGCGACCGCCGGCGTGCCGATGAAGACCGCGCCGCCGCGGCGCCAGCAGTGCAGGCCGCCGGACGGCAGCCAGCGCCCCAGCTCGCAGCTGGCGCTGGGCAGCTTGCCCGCCAGGGGCGCCCCCGCCGCTTGGTCGTCGGGGGCGGCGAGCAGGCAGGCGAAGAAGGGCTCGGTGAGCTGGCGCTGCGGCCACAGCCGCAGTCCGCCTCCCCCCCGCAGGTCGCCATCGCAGCCGGGCAGCGCGCTTGGCACCACCGCCCAGCCAGGATGTCGCGCGAGGAAGGCGGCGATCACTTCCTCGTCCTCCTCCAGGTAGGGCGTACAGGTGCTGTAGACCAGGCGCCCGCCCGGACGCACCAGGCGGCTGGCGGTCGCCAGCAGTTCAGTCTGGCGCGCAGCCATGCGCGCGAGCTGGCGCGCCGAGCGCTCCTGCTGGCCGCTGCACGGCGCATCGACCAGCACCTTGTCGGCGCAGCCGGGATGGCGATCGGCGAGGACGTGCACCGGCATCGGCGTGACCACCGCGGCGGCGATGCCCTGCCGGGCGAGGTTCTCGGCCAGGATGCGCCGCCGTGGCGGCGAGGCGTCGCAGCATACCAAGAGGCCCGCATCGCCGAGCGCCAGGCCGATCTGGCTCGACTTCGAGCCGGGCGCCGCGCATGTATCCACCACCGTCTCGCCGGGGCAAGGATCAAGCAGCACCACTGGCAGCTGGCTGGCCGCATCCTGGGCATAGACCGCGCCGGTATGGTGGTCGAGGTAGCCGCCGGGATCGGCGTCGGCGGCGGTGAAGCGCCCGGCGGCGTGCCACGGCACCGGCGCGAGAGCGGCCCAGCCGCTCGGCCCGCCGCGCCGCGGGTGGAGGCGGATGGCGCGCCTGAACGGCCCGCCGAGCTGCGCGAGCAGCGCCGGCCCGTCGCCGAGCCCAGCGGCGAGAGCCGCGAGCGGGGTGCTCTCCGCCGGCATCACCGCCAGGTCCTGGCGTCAGAGTCAGAGCAGGTCATGGACCGCCCGCGCCAGGCGCGGCAGGGCGGGATCGCGGGCGCCCATCAGCAGCACGGTGTCGCCGGGCACTGCCTGCCCAGCGAGCCAGCCGAGCAGCTCCTGGTGGCTGGCGGCGTAGCCGCACGCAAGAGCGGGCGGCAGGTCCGCGGCGAGTTCGCGGCTGCTGATGTCCTTGGCCACGGTGCCGCCGCTGTAGAAGATCTCGCTGTAGCAGAAGCGGTCGCCCGGGCGCAGCAGCGTGGGCAGCAGCTCGCGCAGTTCGGGGCGCAGGAAGCGCGCCGGCCCGAAGCCGTGCGGCTGGAACACCGCGATCAGGCGCTCGCAGCCGGCCTGCGCGGCCTGCACCGCGGCGCGGATCTTGCCGCCGTTGTGCGCATAGTCATCGATCACGCGGATGCCGGTCTCGGTGGTACCGATGACTTCGAAGCGCCGCGCCACCCCCGGGAAGCTGCACAGCGCGCTGGCGATGGTGTCCGGCGCGACGCCGAGCTCACGCGCACAGGCGGCGGCGGCGGCGGCGTTCTCAAGGTTGTGCGCACCCGGCTGGGGCAGGTCGATGAGCAGCTCCCCCGTGGGCAGCCCGAGCAGGCCGCGCGCGCGGACAGGACCTGCGCTGAGCACCTCAAGCGGCAGCTCGGCGGCGGCCCCGGTGCCGTAGCGCACCACCCGCGGGTGCTGGGCTACCGCCAGCAGCGCCTCGGGGCAGCCGGCGTTCACCAGCACGGTGCCGCTCTGGCGGGCGAAGGCGTCGAACTGGCGGTGCAGCTCACCGACCTCGGCATGATCGCGGGTGATGTTGTGCACCATCCCGATGGTCGGACGGTAGCCGACCAGGGTGCCGTCGGATTCGCAGGCCTCGGCGATCAGCGGGGCGTGGTGCTCCCCGGCGCAGAACCCGGCGGCGCCGCCCGCGCCCGCCAGGGCGGCGCCCGCGCCCGCCAGGGCGGCGCCGCCGAGGACGGTGGCCCTGATGCCGGCCTGGCTCAGGATCCAGCTGATCATGCCGGTGACCGTGCTCTTGCCCGAAGTCCCCGCCACCGCCACCCCGGGGGCGGCGCGGTTGACCACCTCGGCGAGCAGTGCCGGGCGCGGCACCAGCTCGAGCCCGAGCGCGCGTGCGGCGCACATCTCCGGGGTGTCCTGCTCGACCGCGGCGGAGAAGACGAAGCGCGCGATGCCGGCGCCGACCGCGCTGCCGTCCTGGGGCAGCAGGGTGATGCCCTGCTGGCGCAGGAGTGCGGCGAGCTCGGAATTGGCGCCCTGATCGAAGGAGCGGTCGCTGCCCTGCACTTCATGGCCCCAAGCGCGCATCAGCTGGGCGAGGGGATTCATCCCGGCACCGGCGATGCCGGAGAAATGGTAGCGTAGCGCCATGGCTGAGATGTAGCGGCGCCACCGGTCCAAGGCCAGCGCCAACAGCCTCAAGCGCAGGCCGCGCGCCCGGCGCCAGGCGCCGACGGCTGCGGAGCTCAGCTGCCAGCGTCGCGGCGCCGGCGCGCACGCAGGGCGAGCAGGCGCCAGGCGATCAGTGGCGCCAGCAGCAGGGTCGAGATGCCATGGGCGCCGCCGCACTTGTGGGCGGAGAGGTCGTTTGGATTGGCCACATTGAAGCCGTCGACCACGATGGCGCTGAGGAAATCCGGGTTGGTCACCGTGACGGTGACCGCGCCGGCAAGACCGGGGGGGATGACACAGGTCACGGTCTGGGCATTGACCACCACCACGTTGCCGGCCGCCACACGGTCGATGCTCACCTGGGCGCCAGGCTGGTAGTTGATGCCACTGATGGTAATCGGGGTGCCGACCGGTCCCCACTCCGGGCTGATCAAGGTGATGGTCGGCTGGTCGGTGCCCTGGTAGACAAAGGCATTGCCGAGGGTTCCGGTCTGGGCCGAGGTCAGATCGTTGTTGGTGACCACCACGTTGGCCGCTCCGGGCGTGCCCGGCGGCGAGACGCAGGTGATGCTGGTCGAGGTCACCACCACCACTGAGGTCGCCGGCGCCCCGCCGATGGTCACGCTCGATGCGAGGAAGCCGGTGCCGGTGATGGTGAGCGGGGTGCCGCCGCTGGCGGGAGCGAGCGCAGGTCTCACCGCGCCAATGGTCGGACCGCTGCCCTGGTAGGTGAATCCCCTGCTCGCGAACTGGCTGTCGGGATTGGTGACCACCACGCTCACTGGTCCCGCCGCACCGGACGGCGTGACGCAGCTGATGCTGGTCGCGCTGACCACCACCGAGGTCGCCGCCTTGCCGCCGACGGTGACCGTCGCCCCGGCCTGGAAGGCGCTGCCAGAGATGATGAGCGCGGTGCCACCGGCGACCGGTCCTTTGCTCGGCGCCACCGTGGTGATCGCCGGCGGTGGCGCGTAGGCGAAGGTGACGGTGGCGTTCGAGATCTGGGTGTCGGGGTTGGTGACCACCACCGCCGCGGCGCCGACCGGCCCTGGTGGCGCCGTGCAGGTGATGCTGGTGGCGCTGACCACGGTGACCGCGGTCGCCCCATTGGCACCAAAGCTGACCGTCGCCCCGGCCTGGAAGCCGGTGCCGGTGATGGAGACCGCAGTGCCACCGGCAGGCGAGCCGCCGGACGGGGCGACACCGCCGACGCTGATGGTCGGGGCCGGGGTGCTGGTGTAGATGAAGGCCGCGCTCACGTTCGAGGTGTCCGGATTGGTGACCACCAGCGGCTGGCTGCCGAGGGTGCCCGCCGGGGCGGTGCAGGTGATGGTCTGAGCTGAGGCGATGACCACGCCTCCGGCGGAGGCGCCGCCGATGGTCACCGTGGCGCCAGCCTGGAAGCCGGTCCCGCTGATGGTGATGGAGGTCCCGCCGATCGGCTGGCCGGCATCCGGAACGATCGATGAGATGCTGACTGTGGCGCTCAGCGGCACCCAGGCGGCGAGCAGGAGCAGGGCAAGAAGTGGCCCGGCACATCTCAGCACACGCAGCATGGCAGCCTCATCGTTCTCTTTCCGCAAGGCATCTTTGTCGCATCAGCACAGCGCGAATGATCGAACGCAACACCGGGCAGTCAACCGACCGCGACCGATACCTGCGGCGCCGCCGGTAACGACCAGGGGATCGCCGATGGCGATCCCCTGGTGCTCAGCCGGCTATGGCGGCGCTCAGGCGAAGTGCGAGAAGGCCTTGTTGGCCTCCGCCATGCGGTGGGTGTTCTCGCGCTTCTGGATGGTGGTGCCGGTCTTGTTGTAGCAGTCGATGAGCTCCTGGGCGAGCTTCTCGGCGATCGGACGGCCCTTGCGACCGCGCACCGCCTCGAGGATCCAGCGCATCGCGAGGGTCTGCTGGCGCTTGCGGTTGACCTCGACCGGGACCTGGTAGTTGGCGCCGCCGATGCGCTTGGAGCGCACCTCGACCATCGGCTTGGCGTTCTCGATGCCCTGCTCGAAGACCGGCAGGGGATCGACTTTGAGCTTGTCAGCGATCTGCTTCATGGCGCCGTAGAAGATGCCCTCGGCGACGCTCTTCTTGCCGTCGTACATCAGGCAATTGATGAACTTCGACACCATCAGACTGTTGTAGCGGCCGTCGGGCTTGACCCCGACGCCGGTCCAGCGCTGCGGCGCGGGCCCCTTGGGGATGCCGCTCTCGGCGAGGGTGATCGAGCCGTCCTCGTTGACCTGGACCTCGGCGGCGGGAGCGGCGGCTTCGGCAACCGGCGGCTGCTCGTCGCGACGCTCGTGCGCGCTATCGTCACGGGGCTTCTTGGGGGGCGGAAATGCCATGGTGTTGTTCCCTGTGGCCCAGGGACATGCCCCGGAGGTACTGCGGACGGTGCCGCGGGTGGTGGCTGGTGAGCGGAGGCTACTTCTTCTTCGGGCGCTTGGCGCCGTACTGCGAACGCGCCTGCATGCGGCCCTGGACGCCCTGGCAGTCGAGCTTGCCGCGGATGATGTGGTAGCGCACGCCGGGCAGATCGTGGACGCGACCGCCGCGCACCAGCACCAGCGAGTGCTCCTGGAGATTATGCTTCTCGCCGCCGATGTAGGCGGTGATCTCCTTGCCGTTGGAGAGCCGCACGCGCGCGATCTTTCGCAGCGCTGAATTCGGCTTCTTCGGGGTCATGGTCTTGACCTGGAGGCAGACGCCGCGCTTGAACGGGTTGGATTCGAGCTGCGGGCTCTTGCTCTTGCTGCGCTTCTGCTCGCGCCCCTTGCGGATGAGCTGATTAATCGTGGGCACTGACGGACTCCTGGAGCGGGGTGCGGACAATAGCGGGGATCACGGGGATTACAACCGGGGGTCCCAGCTTGTCGATCTTGATCAACTTGTAGACCGCGAAGCCGGTGCCGCACGGGATGAGGTGGCCGAGGATGACGTTCTCCTTCAAGCCGGTGAGCGGGTCCCGGCGCCCAGCGAGGGCGGCATCGGCCAGCACCTTGGTGGTCTCCTGGAAGGAGGCCGCCGAGATGAAGGATTCCGACTGCAGAGCCGCGCGCGTGATGCCCATCAGCTTGGGTTCGAAGGTCGCGGGGCGCTTGCCCTCGGCCAGCGAACGCTGGTTCTCCTCGCGCACGCGGATCTTGTCGACCAGCTGGCCCTGCAGATAGGGCAGGTCGCCGGGATCGCCGATCTCGACCTTGCGCAGCATTTGCCGGATGATGGTCTCGATGTGCTTGTCGTCGATTTTCACGTTCTGGGCGCGGTACACCGCCTGGATCTCGCCGAGCAGGTAGTCCTGCAAGGCCTCCTCGCCGCACACGCGCAGCAGGTCCTTGGGCACCAGCACGCCGTCGACCAGCGCATCGCCGGCCTTGACGCGATCGCCCTTGTGCACGCGGTAGTGCTTGCCCTGGGGGATCGAATGCTCGACCTCGGTGCCGGAATCGCCGTGCACCACGATGGTGCGCTTACCGCGCTTGCGCTCGCCGAAGTCGACCAGACCGTCGATCTCGGCCATCACCGCCGGCTCCTTGGGCGGCCGCGCTTCGAACAGCTCGGTGACGCGCGGCAGACCGCCGGTGATGTCGTGGGTACCGGCGATCTCGCGCGGAGTCGAGGCGAGCAGGGTGCCGCCGGAGATCTTCTGGCCCTCGGCGACGCGCAGGGTGGCCTTCTCGGGGATCGGATAATGGGCGATCGGCTTGCCCGATGCGTCCTCGAGCACCACCTGGGGGTGGAGGTCGCCCTTACCCTCGAGGATGATGCGGTTGATGATGCCGGTGGCCGGGTCGCGCTCCTCGCGCATGGTCACTTCGGGGATGATGTGCTCGAAGCGCACGATGCCGCCGACCTCGGAGAGGATCGGGATGTTGGCCGCCTCCCATTCGGTGAGCATGTTGCCCTTATCGACCGGCTTGCCGTCGGTGTAGAACAGCACCGAACCCACCGGCACCTTGAAGCGCTCGATGGTGCGTCCGTTCTTGTCCTGGATGGCGAGCTCGCCGTTGCGGTTGAGCACCACCACCTTGTTGTCGCCGTTGAGCACCGTGCGCAGGTTCTCGTACACCAGCTTGCCGGACTTGCGCGCCTTGTAATTGGTGTCCTCGGTCTTCACCCCGGCGACGCCGCCGATGTGGAAGGTGCGCATGGTCAGCTGGGTGCCCGGCTCGCCGATCGACTGCGCGGCGATGATGCCCGCCGCCACGCCGAGCTCGACGCACAGCCCGCGGCTGAGATCCATGCCGTAGCACTTCTGGCAAATGCCGGACTTCGACTCGCAGGTCAGCGGGCTGCGCACGCGGATCTTCTCGAAGCCGAGCGCCTCGATCGCCTTGGCCTTCTCGCGGCTGATGATGTCGTTCTCGCGCACGATCACCTCATCGGTGATGATATCGACAATGGTGTCGCGTGCGGTGCGCCCAGTGATGGCGTCGGCGAGCGAGACCTTGATGATGTCGCCCTCGTAGACCACCGCCTTGGTGATGCCGCCGACGGTGCCGCAATCCTGCTCGCTGACGATGACATCCTGGGAGACGTCGACCAGCTTGCGCGTCAGGTAGCCGGAGTCGGCGGTCTTGAGCGCGGTGTCGGCGAGTCCCTTGCGCGCGCCGTGCGTCGAGGTGAAGTACTCGAGCACCTTGAGGCCTTCGCGGAAGTTGGCGCGGATCGGGGTCTCGATGATCTCGCCGTTGGGCTTGGCCATCAGGCCGCGGATGCCCGCGAGCTGACGCACCTGCGCCACCGAGCCACGTGCGCCCGACGTTGCCATGACGAACACCGGATTGATGTAGTCGGCACCGTAGCGCTCGTCGTTCTTGAGGCGCTCCATCAGCGCCTTGGAGAGTTCCTCGGTGGCGTGGGTCCAGGTCTCGACCACGTTGCGGTGCTTCTCCGAGGCGGTGATCAGGCCGCGCTGGTAAGCCTTCTGGTACTTCTGCGACTTCTTGTCCGCCTCGTTGACGATCGCCTGCTTCTCCTCCGGCACGTAGAGGTCGCTGGCTGCGAAGCTCATGCCCGAGAGGGTCGAGTAGCGGAAGCCGAGCTCCTTGATCGAGTCGAGCACGTCGATGGTCGAACGGCGGTCGAGGTATTCGAAGCAGTCGGCGATCACCCGGCGCAGGCCGGGCTTGTCCTGGACCTTGTTGTAGAACGGCATGCCCTTGGGCAGCGCCTCGTTGAACACCATGCGCCCAGCGGTGGTCTCGATCAGCACGGTCTCGGGCAGGGTCTTCTTGACCGGACCGCCCTCGTCGATGCGCATGCCCTTGGGCAGCTGGATCTTGATCAGCGAATGCAGGCTGATGACCTTGCAATCGAGGGCCATCAGCACCTCGTTGAAGCCGCTGAACACCTTGCCTTCGCCGATCTGGCCTTCTTTGGCCAAGGTCAGGAAGTAGCAGCCGAGGACGATGTCCTGGTCGGCGGAGATGATCGGATTGCCGTTGGACGGCGAGGATGACCTCGTCGGGCGAGCTGTAGG
>JAYVMM010000294.1:0-2507 GCA_043758975.1 Planctomycetota bacterium
CTAGGATGGGCCGACAGGTTCTGCCGCCAGCTGCGGCCGGCCAGCGCATCATATACCTCTGCCGCCTCCTGGAATAGGCCACTGGCCAGGGCCAATCGCGCGCGGGCGAACAGATAGCCATCAAGATCACGCCACCCCGCGGGCATTGCCGCGATCGCCGCGGAGCTGAGGCCAAGGCGCTCAACCTGGTCGATCACATCGATCAGCATGTTCGGTTCGGCGGGGAAGCCCAGGCGGTTCTTTACCGCAGCGAGGTAACCCGCACGGTCGGGGGGATCGAGGTGGAGGAACCCCTGGGCCAGATTCTCTGAACCGGCACCACCTTGATACTGGTTGGCGAGCTTGAGGAAGGGAACCGATTCCGCAAACAATTGGGCTTGGTGCAGGGCGCCGCCAAGGCGGAGATTCAAGGCGGCATTGTACGGCAGGGACTGCGCAAATGCGCAGCGGCTCGGCGACGGGCGCAACGCCCAGTCGAGGCCCACGCGCCCCAGGTCGAAATAGCGGGTGTCGAGACCGGGAAGATGCCCTGCTCCATGGACGAGCGCATCGGCGGAGATCGGCTGGAGGCGCTTTTCGCCAGGCGCACGCCAGAGCAGCCTACAGCGGGCGGGGCTCCATCGATGATAATAGTCCAGGGCGAAGGGCACGAAACCCGGCTGCAATGACGTCTCCATTGCTCGGACGTGGATGATGTGCGGTCCGGTATTATCGAGCACCTCCGATCCAAGCACCAAGCGGGCGCCATCCTCCGATTCGAGCGCGATCTGGTAATCCCCAGCTTCGCGGACGTGCAGGAACCCGCTCCACTGCAGAGCGTAGTACTTGTCGGCGATGGCGATGGGCCAGGGGACCGTGGGCGAGTCAATGACGCTGGTGATTCCTGTCCAAGTCGGCGTTCGCCCTTCGAGACGGAGCTTCGCCCCCTGCGCCGACCAGCGCTCGCTGACCTCGTTGAGTTCCGCATCCCAGGGATCCCGCGCACAGGCGGCGATCAGGTCATCGCGCACCATGCCGGCCATGCCCACTTGCTCAGCGGCAGCCAAGCGCATGAGCAGCTGCGGACGGGGAAGCGCACCTGCACCGCGTGATGCAATGTCCTTGCGTTCGCGCGCGAGGACTCGTCGGAACAGCTCTCCCGCGCGCTCTGGCTGGGTGTTCGCGATGAGCGAGAGCGAATCATACCATAGGGCATCTACTGGCCGTCCAGGCCGCTCCACCTCCGCGGTGAGCAAGGAGGCGAGATGATCGACGGCATCCGGCGGCGGAACATCGTCGTCGAACCATTCCGAGCGCTGCCGGCCAAGGTCGGTTCTCGCGGCGACCAGGGACAGCGGATGCTCCTTGCACCATGGCCCGCTGAAAGCCGCGTGCATCTTCTGATACGAATGCACGTGGTACCAGAGGGACAGCTGGGCGGCCGACGCTGCCTCGTGCAGACGACCATTGCACCAATCGGCGAGATCTCCCACCCCGACGCCGATCACCAGGCCGCCGGGTCGCATGGCGGCGCGAGATTCGCTGCGCAGATCCTCGATGACCGCGGTCAGAGCGCTGAAAATCCGCACCGCACGATCATCAAGGCTGTCGATCGCCGCCTTGATGCGCTTCCCACCCTTGCCGGCGAGGTCGATCAATTCGGCACGGGTGGCCTGCGCTGGGACAGTCGGACTGATCGCCTCGTCGAGCAGGCGCAGATCCTTGCATGCACGTTCCTGGCCGATGTCAGGGAGTCCGAGAATGGTCGCCACATCGGTGACGATGTCGCTGCATAAGGTCGCTTGGTCGAACATTTCTCCGCGCCAGTGGCAGCGGGCCAGCGTCGAGGGATTCAGCGTGGGCTCGTTCCATTGCAATCCTGCCATGGAAAAGGGCGCGCCGCAAACGAGCGAGGCGCAGAGCAGAGCATACTGCTCGTGCGGGGTCAGCACCGCTTCCTCATCGGGGCTGCGGACAGTAGCCGCGTCGGCACGCCGTTGGATCTCCATCAGATCCCGCCAGTCCCTGGTGGCGAGCGCATGCAGGGCCCGGACGGTGGGGGAATCGTGCTGATCAGGGAAGCGGGAGAGTGCCCGCTCGACCCCGGCGGCATCGCCCTCGATCAGCTGCACCCACCATTCCGGCGCTGCTTCGGCGACGCTTCCCGCTTCCGCGCCATGGCGCGATGACCGGCGGACGGTGACGCAGCGCTCGGCATAATCCAGCCAGGGACCGCAGGTACCATCGAGCTCGGGCCTGCCGCTGAGGGCAAGGTTGACGTACGCCATGATCGCCAACCCGAGCAGGTGCTGGTCATTAGGGTTGTCCGTGAGCGGCTTCGCCAGCTCCCGGAGGCAGCTGATGGAGGAGGCTGTGCGCAGTGACGCCCAGGGATCTGGCAGGGCATCGAGCGGGGATGCCGGATCGGGAAGCGGCTTCAGATCGAAGCGGTCCAGACGAGCGCGGAGCTCGGCATCGACGACCAGTCGCATGAGGATCGCATGGTTCGTCGCATCGCCGCGTTGGAC
>JAYVMM010000295.1:0-2789 GCA_043758975.1 Planctomycetota bacterium
GACTACAAAGCAGGAATCACACCGTGCTCAAATGAGTACAACGTGAACAACGGGACCATGAGCGCACGTGCGGGAGTACAGGTAAGGGGGGGCGGCGGCGCCCTACTGGCGGCGCTGGTGCTGATCCTCCTGCTCGGCGGCCTGCTCCCGCCCGGCCGCCTGGGTGCGCTCGAGCTCGAGCTGCAGGCGCCGCTGACCACGGTGGCGCGCTGCCCGGCGCCGGTGCCGGGCGGCGACCTGGTGATCAAGGCCCAGCTGGTGGTGCCGGGCGGCGCGCCCGGCGACCTCGGGGTGGGCGCCTTCGTCAGCGACCGCCATGGGCGCTGGTTCCAGCGCTTCTGCCCGGGCACCCTCGCGCCTGGGCGCCATCCCCTCAGCATCCAGGTCAGCGCCGATGAGGCCTTCATGAGCGAGCCGGACCATGCCGACTGGAATGCCAGCGCGGCCCGCCTCACCGCCCAGGCCGGGCTGTTCTTCTGGTCGGCGAGCGGCAGCCGCGCGGTGCTGCGCATCGAGGGGCTGAAGGCGGTGGCGGCGGCCGACCTCGCCAGCCTCGGGCTGGCAGACGCTCCCGGTTCGACCAGCACCGCCGGGGCGCTCAACGGCCTGCGCCTGGACGGTTACGACGCCGCCGCCGGGGTCGCGCGCGGGCATACCGGGGAGCGCTGGACCCTCAGCCTCGACCCCGAGCCCTTCCCGGCCAACCCCTACGATCCGCGGGCGTTCGCCCTCGACGCCGTCTTCACCGGCCCCGACGGCAAAGAGCTGGCGATCCCCGGCTTTGTGCGCCAGCCGATACGCCTGAGCGACCGCGGCGACCGCGAGGACGCGCGCCCGGACGGGCCGCCGCACTTCGAGGTGCGCTTCCGCCCGCGCCTGCCCGGGCGCTACCAGGTCCGCCTGGAGGCGCGCTGGCCGGGGGCGCCGGCGCTGAGCTGCGCACTGCCCGATCTCGAGGTGGCTGGGCCGGCGTGGGACGGCTATGCGCGCGTCGACCATGCCGACCCGCGCTTCTACCAGGTCGACGGGCGGTTCTACTGGCCGATCGGCCTCAACCTCAACTCCACCTACGATACCCGCTGCCGCGACCGCCTGGGCACCGTCCTGACGCCACCGCGCGGCACCCTCGCCTACCTGCCGCGCTTCGCGCGCCTGGCCGCCGGCGGCGGCGACCTGGTGGAGATCTGGATGGCGAGCTGGAACGTGTCGCTGGAATGGCGCGGCGACTGGCCGGGCTACTTCGGCCCCGGGCGCTACAACGAGGGCAACGCCGCGCGCCTCGACACCCTCCTCGATGCCGCCTGGGCCCAGGGCATCCGCGTCAACCTGGTGCTCAACAACCACGGCACCGCCTCGCCCAGCCTGGACCGCGAATGGAAGGACAACCCCTGGAACCACGTCAACGGCGGGCCGCTCGAGGAGCCCTACGAGCTCTTCACCAGTCCGCTCGCGCTCGACGGCCAGGAGCGCGTGCGCCGCTACATCGTTGCGCGCTACGCCGACCATCCGGCGGTGTTCGGCTGGAAGTTGTGGTCGGAGATCAACCTCACCGCGGTGGGCGAGAGCCAGCGCCAGCAGGCGCGCGCGAGCGTGCCCCTGGCGAGCAACGAGGAGCGCCATGCCACCCTGTTGCACTGGCATGAGCGCGCCGCCGCGCGCTGGCACGCGCTCGACGTCTATGGCCACGGGGTCACCACCCACTGGTCCGGCGACTACCATCGTCCGGAGCACGATGTCTGCGCCCTGCCCGGGCTCGACTACGTCTGCATCGACGCCTACCTCAACCAGCGCAGCAACGGCCAGGGCGAATCGCTCGCCGACCTCATCTACGACGGCACCCAGGACCCCCAGGCCGGCCTCGGCCATTTCGGCAAGCCGCTGCTGGTGACCGAGTACGGCGCCACCTGGCAGGCCGGGAGCAAGGACGAGCTCGAAGCCGAGCTGGCCTCGGCGGCGTGGGCGGGGATGACGAGCGGCAACGGCGGCGCGCCCATGCTGTGGTGGTTCGAGTGGGTCGACCAGGGCGAGCGCTGGAAGTCCTACGGCGCCATCCGCCACTTCCTCGCCGGCGAGGACCTGCGCGGGGCCAAGGCGCACGCCGCGGTGCTGGGCGCGACCAGCCCGGGAGGTGCGCTGTGGGCGCGCGCGTGGGCGCGCCCGGGGCGCATGCTCGGCTACCTCGCCGACGTCTCCTGGGCCTGCACCGGTACCACCCACGTCAACCATGACGCGGTCGAGCTCTACATCGGCGACCAGATCTCCGCCGGGCCCTGCCAGCTGGAATGGTGGGACGCCGATCTCGGGCAGCGCCTGAGTGCCATCACCTTCAATCATCCCGGCGGCACCCTGGTGCTGCGCCCGCCGCCCTTCACCCATCATCTCGGCTTCAAGCTGGTGCGCGCGCTCTCGCCGTGAACGCGCGTCGTCCGCGCGGCGGCGCGGCGGCGATGGCCGCGTGCACGCGTGCGCGCCCGCTCTATGACCTGGGCATGATCCTGGAGAACGCCCGCGTGCGGGTCGAGGTGGCGGAGCCGGGCGCGGAGTACCGTGGCGCGCGCTTCGACTGGACCGCTTTCATCGTCGAGGTGGTGTTCGACCGCCGCCACCGCTTCTGCGCGCGCGAGGCGCTCGCGCCCGGGATGGGCAGCGGCGGGCGCGGGCTGAGCAACGAATTCGGACTCGACCGCCCGCTCGCCTACGACGAGGCCGCCCCGGGCGAGGTCTTCCCCAAGCTCGGTGTCGGCCTGCTCACCCGCCCGGACGGCGCGCCCTGTAACCCCATGTGCGCC
>JAYVMM010000296.1:0-2286 GCA_043758975.1 Planctomycetota bacterium
GGTGAGGAGTACCTGCCTGGCAGATCCGGCTTCCCGCGCTGGCTGCGCATGCGCGACAAGGACGGCAATTACTGCGAATTCGCGCTGAAGGTATTGGCCCTGGGTGAGCGCGCCGGGGTGGAGGCGATGCTGCACGACGCGCCCCGCTTCGCGCGCTGGGAGCAGGAGCGCGCACCCTATCTCGAGCCGCACGACCAGCCCAATGTGCTCACCGTCGATCAGCAGCTGCTCGCAGCGCAGGTGACCTACGATTCCCCGGCGTTCCTTGCCCTGGTGCAGGATCTTCTGCGCTCCGCCCATCCCGAGTCGGCCAAGCGCCTGGTGGAGAAGTACTTGCCGGATTGCCCGGTGTCGGTGCCGCCGGTCGAACAGGCGGCCTGGATCGCCGCGCATGCCGGGGTGCTCTTCGCCGACGATGCGGGTGGCTACCGCTGGTACATCGACGCCCTCGCGGCTGCCCGCGGGACAACCTCGGCTGCATGCCGCGGCCCCGCGCGCCGCGATCCCGCCGGGATGATCTGCGATCCCAAGACCGGCGCCTGCAAGCTGCCGTGAGCTCAGGGCCCACGACCAAGCGCCGTTCCAGGTGACCGTCCACTAGGCGGCTAACTTGATATGCCAAATTGTCACATCAAGTGGGCATGGAGGACGTCGGCGATTCTTGCCCTTCGCTTTCACCGAGCATGCTTCATGGAAAATACAAAGCGCTGCTGCAGCCCGTGCCGACATCGACGAACTTTGACAGAACCGATGTCGGATTCGGCACGGGGTGCAGCAGCGACCGGTTGGACATACCCGTCAACGGAATGGCGTTCGACCGGCCTCCGTTCGCGGGGGGATTGCTGGGCGGACGGCACCATTGAGAACCGATTTGGGGCGGACAATTCCCTGGCACGATTCTCCAATTTAGGCGGCAAAACGTGTGCATAGATGGCCTTCGTCGGATAGCGCGGGTAGAGAGCCTCCCTGTCCCACCGTGAACGCGGTGGTCATCCGGTCAGGAATGGTGCGTCAGCAGCGCATGCGGTCTGGGAGTCTCCTGTGGGTGGTGCAGCGGCCGGTCGTGCGTCCATGGTGCGCAAGCGCCTATGCCGTTCCGAGCGATTCGGCCGATTGCCGCCCGGTAGTCGCCGATAGGTTCCCATGCCGCAGATCTGGCATTGCCGCGGGTCTCCTGCCGATGCTGTGGCTGGTTCCGGGCCAGGGACAGGTGCTGCCGCTGTCTGCTCCGGGAACTGCTTCTGCAGTTCCTGTCGTACGAGATCCAGCTTGGTCGCCCGGTGCGCCGTGGCCCACAGGCCACGGAAGCGGATGCGCACGAACCGATGCGGCAGGATATGCTGTGCAAAGCGCTGGATGAAATCCGTTACCGACAGCGTCATGACGCGGTCCGATCGCGCGGCATCGTTTGCCGTCCAGCCAATGGTGACCGTGCTGGCAGCTTTATCGTATGCAAGGATGCGCTGAGGCGCGAGCGCCACGCGGTTGATGTACCTACCCAGGTAGCGCAGCAGCACCTGCGGTGATCCGAAGGGCGGCTCGATGCGGATGCACCACGGCCTTGTCCTGGAAGCTCTTCAGGAACGCCCTGAAGGTTGGCAATGAGGCCAGCATGGGGAACGCCTCCCGGTCACCCTGGTCGAATTCGCCCCGCTCATAGGCATCGAGCAGCAACCGCATCAATCGTCGTTGGAAGGCTGCCCGTAATGCGGCCACGGGAATCAAGAACGGTCGACGCTGCCTGCCGTGCACGCGGGCCTTGAGCCAGCGCTTGAGCTTCTTCTCCCATCCGCCACCGGTGACGATCAGATGCACATGGGGGTGCCATCGCAGATCACGGGTCCAGGTGTGCGGGACTACGACCGATCCAACCTCGGCGCCGAGATGCTCTGCCTGGCTGGCCAGGTAGTGAATGGCATCCGGGGCTGCGTGCATCAGGGCCCCCAGGACGACGACCGGGTAGGCGCGCGCCAGTCCGCGTAGCTCACCAGGCATCGTCAGGACAGCGTGGAAATAGCCGCACGGGAGGAGTTCCTTCTCTCGTGCCTCCATCCACGTCCGTCGTTCACCCGCTTGGCAATGCGGGTAGGAACGGTTGCCGCAGGTATTGGCGACAACACGTTCGTCTCCGCAGTGGTCACAGCGCTGGCGGTGCAATCCGCAAGCCTCAGTGCCACAGGCAGCTATATCCAGCAGGGGCTCGCGCTGATGGGGCCTGAGATGCAGCCGGAGCGGGACCTGGTCCAGCAACGGGAGATGGTCGCGGAGGATGGTGCCGATCATGAC
>JAYVMM010000297.1:0-3837 GCA_043758975.1 Planctomycetota bacterium
GAACGGGGTGCCGTAGTAGATCGCGAAGTCGTAGCACGCCTGGCAGGCCCGCACCAGGGCGCCGAAGACCGCGGGATCGCTGCACTTGGCCCAGCTGAAGTTGTCGAGGATGGCCACTCGCCCGAGCGGCGCACCGACGCATACCAGGTTGCGCAGCGCCTCCTCGATGCCCGCGGCTGCGGCGTGGTAGGCATCGACGTCGCTGAAGTTGGTGTTGAGCCCGCAGGCCACCGCCACCCCGCGGTTGGAGCCGGGATGGGGCGCCACCACCGCGGCGTCGCTCGGACCGTCATGGGCGACGCCGACCAGGGGTTTGATGATCGAGCCAGCCTGGACCTCATGGTCGTACTGGCGGATCACCCATTCCTTGCTCGCCACGTTGGGCCGTGCGAGTACGCGCGCGAGCAGCCCGCCGAGGTCGCTTTCCGATAGGTAGTCGACCGGGCGCTCGGCCACCGGCACAAAGCGCGCGGCGCGCTTGAGGCGCGGCACCCCTTCGTGGAGGAAGTGCATGTCCATGTCGCCGACGGTGACACCGCGGTGGCGCAGCTCGAGGCGGCCCTTGCCGGTGATCTCGCCGATGTCGGTGGCCTCGACGTTCTCGGCCTTGAATATCGCCAGCGTCCGCGCCAGCTTGCCCGGCGGCACGCTCGCGACCATGCGCTCCTGCGATTCGCTGATCCAGATCTCGGTGTAGCTGAGTCCGGCGTACTTGAGCGGCACGCGGTCGAGGTGGACCACGCAGCCGAGCTCCGCCGCCATCTCGCCGCAGGCCGAGGACAGCCCGCCGGCGCCGCAGTCGGTGAGGGCGCTGAACAACCCGGCGTCGCGCGCCTGGAGCAAACAGTCGAGGACCTTCTTCTCCTCGATCGCGTTGCCGATCTGCACCGCACCGCTGCTCACCACTTCGGATTTCTCGTGCAGTTCGACCGAGGAGAAGGTAGCGCCGTGGATGCCGTCGCGTCCGGTGCGCCCGCCGATCACCAGCAGGCGGTCGCCCTTGTTCGCCCGCTTGGCGATGCGGTTCTTGGGGATGAGCCCGGCGGTGCCGCAGAAGACCAGCGGATTGCCGACGTAGCGCGGGTCGAAGCGGATCGCGCCGTTGACCGTGGGAATGCCCATGCGGTTGCCGTAATCGCGCACCCCCGAGACCACACCGCGCATCAGGCGGCGGGGATGGATGGTGCCGGGCGGCAGGCTGGCGGCCTCGGCGTCGAGTGGGCCGAAGCAGAAGACATCGGTATTGAAGATCGGCTTGGCCCCGACCCCGGTGCCCATGATGTCGCGCACCACCCCGCCAAGCCCGGTATTGGCGCCGCCATAGGGCTCGATCGCCGACGGGCGGTTGTGGGTCTCGACCTTGATGCAGACGCCGGTCTTGGCGTCGTATTCGATGACCCCGGAATTGTCGACGAAGACCGAGAGGCACCAGGGCGCCTTGAGCTCCTTGGTGGCGCGGGCGATGGTGCTCTTGAGCAGGTTGTCGATCAGCACCCGGCGCGGGCGGGGGTCGGCGCCGACCGGGCCATGGTAGTCGACCAAGCCCTTGAGCGTCTTGTGCACGCAGTGCTCGGACCAGGTCTGGGCGATGGTCTCGAGCTCGACATCGCTGGGATTGCGCTTGGCGGCGCGGTAGTGGCGCTGGATGGCGAGCATCTCGTCGCCGGTCAGGCTGAGGGTGCCGCGCTTGGATATCTCGAGCAGGCCGGCCTGATCGAGGCCGGCCAGGACGACCTCGGCGCGCTGGTCCTGGTGGGCGCCGCCCGGCGCGCTCAGCCGGATCGCCTGCTGCGGGTCGATCACTGCCTCCTCGATCGCCTGGTTGGCGAGCGCCTTCCAGGCCAGCTTCTCGAGCGCGGCATCGTCGCCGCCCGCAACCTCGACGCGGGTGCCGACGCGCACTAGGTCGAGGACCAGGCCGAGGTCGGCGGCGCCCTTGATCACCGAGGCCTCGACCGGATCCATCACCCCGGTCTTGCGCTGGACCTCGATCACCCGCCGCCCGGCGGCGGCGGGCACCTCGAGCGCAGCGGTCTCGATCACCGGGTCGCTGAGCAGGGTTTCGGCCAAGCGCCGGGCACCGACCGCGTCGAGTTCGCCGCGGACGAGGTAGTAGCGGCTGCGGCGCAGCTCGCCGAGCCCACGTAGCCCGAGCAATTCGGCTTCATGCTCGAGGTGGAGATCGCTGGCGGGCTGCGCGGACTGCACGTCGATGCGGAAGAGCGCGGTCATGGTCGGGAAGGTTAGAACTCAGCGCACGGGTGGCTAGTGGCAAGCGCGACCTGGGCGCCTCGGAGCTTGGCTGGCACCTCGCCCCGCCTAGCCTGCACGTCGCCGCCGCCGCCCCACCTGCGAGAGCATCATGCCCGATCCCTTCAAAGCCTATGACATCCGCGGACTCTATCCGCAGGAGCTCAACGAAGCGCTCGCCTACCAGACCGGCAACGCCACCGCCCAGGTGCTCCAGCTCAGCGGCAAGCGCTACACCGTCGGGCGCGACATGCGCGTGTCCGGACCGATGCTCAAGCAGGCCTACATCAAGGGCCTGGTCGACGCCGGGGTCATCGTCATCGATGTCGGCATGCTCTCCACCCCCGGGGTGACGCACGCCATGCACCTGCTCGACACCGCGGGCGGGGCGCAGATCACCGCCAGCCACAACCCCGCACCCTACGGCGGCATCAAGATCACTGGGCCGGGCTTCAAGCCGGTCGGCGCCGGCACCGGCATGGAGGAGATCGAGGCCATCGCCCGCTCGGCCACCCTGCTGCGCCGCGCCGGTGGGCGGGTCGAGGAGGCGGTGACCATCGACGCCTACGCCACCTTCCTCGCCAAGCTGCCCCCTCCGAGCCGCCCGCTCACGGTGGTGGTCGACGGCGGCAACGGCATCATCGGCACGATGTTCCAGCACCTCCTGCCCAAGCTCACCAATGTGAAGGTGGTACCGCTCAACTTCGACCCCGACGGGCGCTTCCCGGTGCACGAGGCCAATCCGCTGAAGGCCGAGAACCTCAAGGACTTGCAGGCGCGGGTCAAGGCCGAGAAGGCGGACTTCGGCGCCGGCTTCGACGGCGACGGCGACCGCTGCGCCCTGGTCGATGAGAACGGCGCCATCGTCACCTGCGACCTCACCACTGCGGTGATGGCCAAGTACTACCTCGCACGCGAACCCCAGGCCACCGTGGCCTACGACCTGCGCAGCTCGAAGGTGGTGCCGGAGTATATCCGCAGCCTCGGCGGGACCGCGGTCGAGACCAGGGTCGGGCACAGCTATATCAAGGCGACCATGAAGGAGCACCATGCCGCCTTCGCCGGCGAGCTCTCCGGGCACTACTACTTCCGCGACTTCTACGGCGCCGACTCCGGCCTCTACGCCTTCCTCATCCTCGCCAGCATCATCGCCGACGCGCCCGGCCTGAGCGCGCTGATCCGCCCGCTGCAGAAGTACTACCACACCGGGGAGATCAACTTCAAGGTCAGCGACGCGGCGGCGGTGATGGACAAGGTGCGCCGGCTGCCCGGGGCCGCCATCAGCGAACTCGACGGCGTCACCGCGCGCTGCGGCGACTGGTGGTGCAACCTGCGCTCATCGAATACCGAGCCGGTGGTACGCCTCAACCTCGAGGCCGACAGCGCCGCCCTGCGCGACGCCCGCCTCGCCGAGATCAAGGCCCTGATCACCGGTTGAGCGCATGCGGATGGCGCGGGCCGGGCGATCCGGCCCGGCCCGGCTTCACGCCCCCGCGACCTCGACCGCGATGATGCTGGCCTCCGCACTCGCGCGCAGCGCGAGCGCACGCTCGCCGCTGATGCGTGCCTGGTCCCCGGCTGCGAGGG
>JAYVMM010000298.1:0-2576 GCA_043758975.1 Planctomycetota bacterium
CGCCCCATGCGCTGGAGCTCGACTTCGGCCTGGCGGCGCTGGGTGACGTCGTGGAGCAGGATCACCGCGCCGCCCAGCCCGAGCGGCGAGACCGCGGCGCGCGCGTGGCGTTCGCCGCCGTCCTGGCGACGCAGGGTGAGGTAGCTGGAGTTCTCGCGGCCCGGGCGCTCGGGGCCACTGCGCCAGCCAAACAGCAGCGGGCGTCCGGTCTCGTCGCGCGCATCGACCACGGTGAAAAGCTGGCCGATGCGCACGCCGCGCGCGCCCGCGTCGGTGATGCCGGCGAGGCGCTCGGCGCTGGCATTGAGGAACTCCACCCGCTCGGCGGCATCGATCGCCACCACCGCATCGGCGATGCCGTCGAGGATGGCGGTCAGCCCGGGCGCGTTGCGCGCACGCTCCTCGCCGTGCAGCGCGCCCTCGATCGCCGCGCCGAGGTCCTCGATGCGGGGCCGGGTGTTCAGGCAGCCGGCGGTGATCTCGCCGTGCTGGCGCAGGCGCGCACGCGCAGCGTTGGCATCGGCGCCCGAGAGGAACACCACCGGCACTCCGGCAGCGCTGCGCAGGCGGCTGGCGGTGGCGAGGCCATCCGGGCTGCCGGGCAGCTCGAGGTCGATGAGCGCGAGCGCCGGCTGGACGCGCGCGACCGCCAGGATCGCCTGTTCGCCGCTGCTCGCCACCCCGGCCAGGCCGTAGCCAAGGGCGCAGAGCTGCACGGCGAGCGCCGCCGCGGTGGCGCTGTCGTCCTCGACGATGAGGATGCCGGGTGGTTGCAACATAGCCCGCCCCCAGCGTCGCCAGGCGCAGGAACGGTTCAAGGCCGCCGGACCGCCGGCCTAGTCCATCCTCACCACTCGGCGGGCGAGCATGAACAGCGGCAGCAGGAACAGGATCGCCACGCCGCCGAGCGGATGGGCGCTGGTGGCGACCAGGGCGTCGAGCAGCAGCATGCCACCGAGCGCCGCCCCCACCACCGGCCCGACCAGCTGGGCGCTGCCGCTGTTGAGCGCCGCCACCCACGGCTTGCCAACGGTACGCAGCAGCACCAGGGCGAGCACCCCGCCCATGCCGATCGCCAGGCACATGCCCACCACCGGCATCGCGGTCTCGCTCTGGCTGAGCTGGGGGATCCAGTGCGCGCGCGCCAGCAGCCAGCAGCCGGCGAGGATGGGCGCGAACATCAAGGCCCCGCCCAGGAGCAGCTCGATGCGCCGCCCGCGACGGCTCTCCAGCTCGCTGACCAGGGTCAGGCCGAGCACGTAGCAGCCGAGCATGCAGGGATAGGCGAGGATGCTGACGTGCCAGGGGTTGCCCAGGCCGAGCACCGCGGTGCGCAGGTAGTCGGTGCCGAGCAGGAGCAGGGAGAAGAGGGCATGGCAGAAGCGCACCGCGGCCATGTTCAGGCTGCCCAGCCAAGGCAGGTCCTTGGTCGCGAAGTTGTAGAGGAAGATCAGCGACAGCACCACCCCGGCGGCATTGAAGGCGTAGAAGTCCTTGAGGTCGGCGAAGGCGGCACAGATCAGCGCCCCGACCGCGAGCAGCACCCCGACCGCGTAGGCCGAGCCCAGGCCGATGCGCCCGGCGGGCAGTGGGCGGCGCGCATGCAGCACCTTGTCGCGCTCGACGTCGGCAAGGTCGTTCCAGATCATGCCCGAGGCGTAGAGCAGCGCGCTTGCGGCCAGCAGCCAGAACAGGCGCATGGTGCCGCCCTGGTACATCATCTTGAGCAAGACCTTGGGATCGAGGCCCTCGCTGGCATAGACCGCGGTCACCACCGCGGCGGTGATGTTGGTGATGATGGTGACCAACCCCGTGACACGCACCAGCTTGAGCCAGTCGAGCATGGCAGAGTGCTTAACCGATGGCCGAGAGGAGCCAAGCGGGTTCCCCGCCGCGCGCGGGCGCGAGCCACGTCCGGGCGCTCGCTTGGAGCGTCCGCTGGGCCGAATGGACCCATGCCTGCCGCCTGCCGCCCGCCGCCAGACCCAGGCGCCGCCGCGCGGGCACTAATCCTCGACCACCAGGGGCTCCTGGTCGTCGCCGGCGAGGGCGGAGGCGCGGCGGCGGAAGCGCAGGCAGACGGTGTCGCCGAGCAGGCGCGGCGGCTCTTCGCTGAGCCAGTGCTGGGCGTCCGCCATGCGCTCGACGCCCGCCCCCGCGCACACCCCCAGGCCGCCGCCGACGGTGGAGCCTCCGAGGTAGAGCTCGAGGCGGTCGTACAGCCCGGCGCGCAGGAACGAGCCATGCACCGCCGCCCCGCCTTCGACCAGCACCTCGTTGAAGCCGACCTCGCCGAGGACGAGCGCCACCGCCAGCGGATCGTGCGTATCGGCGACCTCGTGCAGCTCGATGCCGTGGCTGCGCAGGGCCGCGCGGTTGCCCGCCGGCGCCTGCGGCGAGTGCAGCACCAGCACCGCGGCCTTGGGGGCGGAGTGGACCAGGGCGGAATGCTCGGGCAGCTCGGCCTGCGAGGACAGCACCACCCGCACCGGGGTGCGTTCGCCCACCAGCGCCGAGAGCAGGCTGGGGTCGTCGTGGTGGGCGGTGCCCGTCCCGATCATGATGGCGTCGAACAG
>JAYVMM010000299.1:0-2818 GCA_043758975.1 Planctomycetota bacterium
GCGAGCAGCTCGTAGACCGCGACCAGGGCGTCCTCGTTGACCGTGGCCTGGGCGGGATCCTGCTGCGCGAGATTGGTGCGCAGGATCTGCACCGACTCCTCGATGCGCCCGAGGCCGGCGAGCAGTTCGGCGCACTCGCGCGCGTATTCGCTGCGCCCGGGCAGCAGCGCGAGCAGCTGCTTCCAGGCCGACACCGCGCTCTCGTTGCGCCCGGCGTACTGCGCCGAGTGCGCGGCGAGCTCGAGCTGCAGTGCGGCCTGCTCGCTGTCGCCGTCGGCGATCGCCAGGCGGGCGAGCGTGAGCGAGGAGGTCACCGGGTCGGCACCGAACTCATGCGCCTGGCGCACCGCCTTGGCCGCCTGGTCGTAGTCCTTGCGGTTCTCGTAGATCTGGGCCTGCTCGAACAGCACCCGCACCGACTCTTCCTTCTCGCCCACCTGGTTGAAGATCACCAGCAGCTGGGCGAGCGCAGGCTCGCGGTTGGTGCCCAGGCGCAGGGCGTTGCGCAGCGCGACCACCGCGCTGCTGGTGTCGCGCAGGCTGGCGCCGGCGGTGAGGAAGGCCTCGGCCGCCGCCTCGTTTTCGCCGAAGCGCTCGGCGAGCTCGCCGAGGTGGAGGTGGATGCGCGCGTTGTCGACGCCCAGCGTGCTCGCCCGGCGGTAGAGCCCGTAGGCGTCGCGGTGGCGCCCGTGGGCGTAGGCGTCGTCGGCGTAGACCACCAGCTCGACCGAGGTCGCCGGGCGTACGATGCCTTGGCGGCGCATCAGGGCGAGGGCAGTGGTGGCACGGAAGGGCGACAGCAGCGAGCGCTCGAACAGGCTGCCGGCGATCAGCCCGTCGCGCCAGCCGGCAAGGATGCGCGCGGCGTCTGCCGGCAGGTCGGCGTGCCCCTGCTGCTTGGCGTCGAGCACCAGCACGTCCCAGGGGTCGGGGATGTATTGCGCTACGCTCTTGAGCTCGTCCTGACGGCGCAGGCTCTCAAGCAGCAGCGAACCGGGGTTGACCGCCACCCCCATGCTCGCCTGCAGATCGGCCCAGGGGTCGGTCGGCACTTCGGTGGAGAAGCTCAGACGCGGGTTGTTCCAGGCGATGATCTCGGAAAAGCCCTCCTCGACGTAGCAGTCGACGGCGTCGAGCAGGCCGTCCTTGGTGGCGAGGTTGCGGCTGAGCACGATCTGCACGAGATGCTCGCTGCGGAAGCTCTTGCCCAGCGCGGTGAGGCAGGCCGAAAGCTGGTCCGGCGTCATAACCTCCGCCCACACCAGGGACTTGGCGAAAGTCGCCGGCTGCAGACCGCTGAGCGCGACGAGGTTGCCACCGAGGAAGCGCAGGAAGCGCTCTTCCTTGCCCTGACGCACGGTCATGACGCCATCGCGGCGCTGCTGGGTGATCGACTGGACGAGGCCGGGGAGGTCGACGAGGTTGACGCTGGACCGTTCGAATTTCGAGCTCATCGCCCCTTCATTCTAACGCTACGCTCCGGGAGGGCCAAGCGCTTGTTTCCCCGGCCTTAGCAGCGTGCCGCACGCCTGGCGCGCTGGTGCCGACGGCTATCCGTTTGCGGGGTGAGCCCGCGCTAGGGCACCCCCACCACCTCGCAGCGCCCGCGCAGGCCGCACAGGATGTCGTAGGGGATGGTGCCGGCGAGACGCGCCATCTCGACGACGCCGATGTGGCTGTCGCCCTGGGTGCCGAACAGCACCACCGCCTCGCCCGGCGCCGGCAGGGCGGGCAGATCGGTGAGGTCGACCATGCAGTAGTCCATGGTCACCCGCCCGAGCAGCGGGCAGCGCTGGCCTTGGACCAACACCGCCGCGCGGTTGGAGAGCGAGAGCGGGTAGCCGTCGGCGTAGCCCACCGGCACGATGCCGACCAGGCTGTCGCGCGCGAGGATGTGGCTGCGGTTGTAGCTGATGCCGTGGCCGCGCGGCAGGCGCTTGGTCAGACTCAGACTGGAGACCCAGCGCACCGCCTGCGCCACCCCGGGATCGGGGCAGCCGGGCGGCACCACGCCGGTGAGCAGCAGTCCCACGCGCACCGCCTGTGCCGCCCCGCTCGGGCGCATCATCACCCCTTCGGAGTTGGCATAGTGCAGCCAGCAGTCCTTGGGCAGCGCCGGCAGGCGGGCGAGCAGGGCCGCGAGCAGCCCCTCCTGGGTGGCGGCGAAGTCGGCATCATCGGCCTGCGGATAGTGGCTGGCGATGCCGCGCAGGGTCAGCGCCGGCAGCGCGAGGACCTGGCGGATGATCTCCTCGGCGTCGCCCGGGGTGGCACCGAAGCGGCCCATGCCGGTGTCGACCATGACATGCACCGCCAACGGCGCGCGCGCGCTCGCCAGGTTGGCGAACTCCTGCACCTCTTCCAGCGTCGAGCAGCTGACTTCGTAGCTGCTCGCCGCCACCGCCGGGCGCTCCTCGGGCAGCGGCGAGCCGAGCAGGATGATGCGCGCCTCGGGCGCCACCCGTCGCACGCGGTCGGCCTCGACCAGCGCCGCCACCGCCAGCGCCGCCACCCCCGCTTCATGGTAGATGCGTGCGCAGCGTTCGAGCCCGAGCCCATAGGCGTCGGCCTTGACCACCGCGATCAGCTCGCGCCCGCCGGCGGCGCGCCTGACCGCGGCGACGTTGGCGCGCAGCGCGCCGTAGCTGACCTCGACGCGGTTGCGCCAGGTCATGGGCCGACCCGCTCAGGTGGCGGCCCTGGCCAGTGGCGGCGGCAGCGGAGGAGGGGGCGGGCAGCCATCCCCTCAGCCTTGCGCCGGCTGGCCGCCAGCAAGCGGCGGCGTCCCCGCCGGTAAGCGCGCGTGCGCCTGCGCGCG
>JAYVMM010000300.1:0-3209 GCA_043758975.1 Planctomycetota bacterium
CCCCCCCCCCCCCCCCCCCCCCGCTGATCAGCGCGGCGCGCCAACCCCGGCACGGGCGGTAGCGCCGTTGCCCACGTCCTTCCGGCCCGGCGGTCGCGAGGCGGTGAACGCGTGCCCGGCGACCGCCAGTGCGATGGCGGTCAGGGAGCTGGCCGGCATCGCCACGGCGCAGAGGTAGGGCCCCCACACGCCGATCATCGCCAGCACGATGCCCAGCGCATTGTAGAGCAGCGATACCGCCAGGATGGTGCGAATGCTACTTCTGGCATGGGCGGCTCCGCGCATCAGCTCATTCACCGCCTCCCAGCTGTCAGCGCGGGCGATGAACACCTGGCAACTCGCGATCGCCGCTTCCACGCCCCCACGCAGGCCGATGGCAACATCGGCCCTGGCCAAGGCCGCCGCATCGTTGATCCCATCGCCGATCACCGCCACCACACCGCTGCCCGCTAGGCGTGTGACCAGCGCGGCCTTGTCCTCGGGGCCCATGCCACCATGGATCCGCTCAGGCCGGATGCAAAGCTGCTGGCCGACCGCCAGCGCCACTCGCGCATCGTCCCCGGAACAGCAGTGCACGCTGACGCCCGCCGCCATCAGCCGCTCGAGCACCCCCTGTGCCCCCGAGCGGATGGCATCGGCGCAGGCGATCCGCGCGATGGCGACGCCGTCCAGGGTCACCGCGATCACCGTATCCACCTCGCCATCGGTGCGGAACGGCGGGCAGGCGATGCCGGTGTGGACCTGGTTGCCGATGCGCAGGACGCCATGCCTGGTCCGGCACACCACGCCCTGGCCGGCGACCTCCCGCCACTCGTCGATGGCGACCGCCTCCTCCCCCGCTGCGAGCGCACCCAGCGCCACCGCGAGCGGATGCTGGGACCGCTGCTCCGCTGCCATTACCGCGGCCCGCACCCAGGAATGCGGAATTGCCTGGAGCCCCGGCAGCCATTGCCAGGCGACTACCCGCAGCTGCCCCGAGGTCAGGGTGCCGGTCTTGTCGACTACCAGGTGGCGAACCCGCTGCGTGCCGCCATCCCATGCGCCCAGCGCCTCAAGGATGTCGGCATCGCGAATCAGGATCCCACGGCGAGCGGCTCGACCCACCGCGAGCGCCTGCACCAGCGGCGTGGCGAGGCCCAGCGCACAGGGGCAGCTCACCAGGATCACGGCGATGGCGCGGTCGATGCCCTGGATCAGGCCATGGCGGGAATCGCTGAGCGCGTAGCCGGCGATGGTGGCGAGGGCGAGCGCGGTCACCGCGATGATCTGTCCGCCCTGCAGGCGATCGGCGAGCCTGACCATGCGCGTCGGGCGGGCGGACGCGTCGCCGAGCGCCGCCAGCACCCGGCCCATGCGCGTGGCCGCGCCCACCGCGGTCACCTGCAGGCGCAGCCGGGAACTGAGGCAGGTGGTCCCGGCATAGAGCGGGTCACCGCCAGCGACCACCACCGGACGCGACTCACCGCTCAGGGCGGCGGCGTCAATGCGGATCGCTTCTCCCTGCAGGATGCCATCGCAGGGCACCACCTCGCCGTGGGCGACCTCGAGCAGGTCGCCCGTACGCACGGTGCGGGCCGGCACCCCTTCCGTGCTGCCGTCATCACGCACCCGCCGCGCAATGAGCGGCAGCAGCCGGTCCAGCGACTCGGTGGAATCGGCCACGCGCGCATAGGCCGCCACCACCGCCATCCTGCCGGCAAGCAGCAGGGCGACGAACATGGTCAGGGCATCGACATAGATCTCGCGCGTCCCGCGCATGAGGTTGAGCACGCTGGCGAGCACTCCCGCCGCGATGACCAGCGTCGCTCCGACATCCATGGTGATACGGCGATGGCGCAGCGCCTGCCAGGCGGCGGCATAGAAGGGTGCCGCCCCATAGGTCAGCCCGGGCAGTGCGACCGCCATGGCGCACAGCGAGAACCAGCGCGCCGACGCATCATCGAGATCACGGGTCAGCTCCCCGGCATAGAGGTTGAGCGACAGGTGCATGGCGCCCAAGGCCGACGCCGACGCCACCGCGAGGCGCAGGATCATGCTGCGCCAATGGGCGCGCTGAGCCGCTTCCGCCTGGCAGAAGGGCCGGGCGGGATAGCCGAGCTGGGCCAGCAGGCGGCACTGTTCGACCGGCGTGATGCAGGCGGGATCAAAGATTACCGTGAGGCGTCCGCTGGCGATGTTGACCCGGGCGCCGAGTACCCCGGTGGCGAGCCGCGGCAGCTGTTCGATCAGCCAGACACAGGCGGCGCACTGCATCCCGACGACATGCCAGCGCACCTCGGACGTCCCATCGGGGCGCGCCATGACCTCGGCGGCGAGGGCGTCACGTTCGCCACTGAGGTCCGAAGTCGGGGCCTGGACCGGGATTGCCGCGAGTGTCCGTAGCCGGTAGAAATCGCCGAGCCCGTGCCCCTGGATGAGGGCAAAGGCAATACGGCAGCCGTGACAGCAGAATTCCCCTTCCGCCCCCCCGGCAGGCAACCCGGTGGCACAATGGCGGCAAACGGCCTCGGCTGCAGCCATGGCTCAGCCGGCGCCCGGATGATGGCAGACGGCGCCGGCGCTGCGCAGCACGGCGAGGGCCAGGATCCAGCTGCCGCTGAAAGCCAGCGCCGCGGCCGGCAACCAGCGCCCGGTCCAGCCCCGCCATGCCGCGCGCCAGGACGGCGGGGCCGCGCGCGACACCGCGCCCGCCAGCGCCGCCGAGCCGAGGAGCACCGGTGTGGTCAGCATGACCAGCAGGGCCATCAGCAGCGCCCCTTGCACCGGCGCCGCGCTCGCCGCCGCCAGGCCGAGGGTCCAGAGCACGATGCCGCAGGGGAGCAGGGCCATCACCGCGCCCAGCGCAGCGGCAGCGAGATGCGAATGCCGGGCAAGTCCTGCGGGCAGCAGCTGCAAAAGACGGGCGAGCGGGCCGGCGCCAGCGTTCGGCGCCGCACCGCCTGGGACCGCTCGTCCTGCGCCGCGAATCGATAGGCGAACGCCCAGCCGTCTCAGGGCGATGGCGAAGAACAGCGCCGCGAGGATGACGCCGCACCACAGCTGCCCATCCTGCAGCAGGGTGGCGACCGCGCCTCCGCACCAGCCGGCCAGGGCGCCGGCCGCAGCCAGCACCAGACCCCGACCGGCTTGGTAGGCGACCACCTGGGTGACGATGCGCAACCTGGTACCCACGGTGGCGGAGCCGAGGTGGCCAATGCGCAGCCCGGCGA
>JAYVMM010000301.1:0-2483 GCA_043758975.1 Planctomycetota bacterium
CCCCCCCCCCCCCCCCCCCCCCCGGTGGCGGCAGGAATGGCCCGTGCCGCCACCGGGAGGATCCGCGTCGATTTGCCCTCGGCTGAAGGCGGCCTCCCAACCGGATCTCGGATGATGGCTTACGCATCGGTCGGCATTCCAAGTCGGGAAGATGGGCTGACACGGCCCGTGCTTGGTGAACCGTGGCGGTGACCACGCCGCCCCTGGAGGACGAGCCATGAGCATGCCGGCGATCAGCAACGCCCCGACCCTGCCGACGGGTGGCGCTCGCTGCAGCAGGCGGGCACGCCGAGTGCGCCCAGCGGCGGCACCGGCACTGCCGGCGGATCGAGCGCAGGGGCAGCGGGCACCGGGCACCGGCCAGCAGGGCTTCGCCGCCCTGCTCAACGCCGCCACCCCTCCCGCCGACACCAGCGACAGCCAGGCGGTCGCTGCTGGCGCCGCGCCCATCGCCGGCAGCTCGGTCAGCACCAGCCTCATCGCTCTTCAGCACCACCATGGGCACCGCCATCATGGCGGTGGCGGCGGGTCCGCCGGCGCGCTGACGCAGCCGGCGTCCAACCTGCTCTCCTCGAGCGGTTCCACCGCCACCGGCCATAGCGCGCTGCAGACCAACACCATCACCGACCTGCTGCTGCAGCTGTTCGGATCTTCTTCTTCCAGCTGAGCCGGCGCCCAGCGCATCCGCACGGAATTCCGCGCTGGTGACCACTGGGAGGCGGCGAGGCGGCGAGGCTGGCGGACGCCATCGCTGGTACCCGCACGCGTGGTCTCCCGGGGCGTCAGCCCTGGGTGCGCCTAAAGGTAATCCCCGCGGAGCCGGGGCAGCGAGAACCGCATGGTCGTCCCCGCTCCGACGGCGGATTCGACCCAGATCCGGCCATGATGAGATTCGATGATGCGCTTGCAGGTTGCCAGGCCGATGCCGTTGCCGGCGAAGGTATCCTGCGGATGCAGGCGCTGGAAGATGCGGAACGCCAGCTCGTGGCTGGCGGGATCGATGCCGATGCCATTATCCCGTATCGACACCACCCACATATCGTCGCTGGCCAGTGCGTCGATGACGATGGCTGGCGGCGCCGCCGAGCGGAACTTGATCGCATTCCCGATCAGGTTCTGGAAGACCCTGCACAAATGCGGCGCGCTGCCCTGGACTTTGGGCAGGGTCTCGATGCGGATGTCAGCCTGAGAATCGGCGATGGCATGCTGCAGATTGCCGATCGCCTGGGTAGCGGCATCAGCGAGGACGACCGGCGCGAAGTTATCGGTGATATTGCTCGAGTGGGCGTATTCCAGCACCGCATCGATCATCTCGCTCATGCGTTGGGCGGACTTCTCGACCTGGAGCAGGTACGGACCCGCCGGCGGCTGGAAGATGTGCTCAAAGCGATGGCGGACCAGCGACAGGTAGCTGGTGATCATGCGCAACGGGTCTTTGAGGTCGTGGGAGGCGATCGAGGCGAACTGCTCCAGCTCGGCATTGACCCGTGCCAGCTCCTCCGCCTTCTGGGAGAGCAGTCCGGTGCGTTCGTGCACCCGGCGTTCCAGCTCCTCCGCATGTTCGCGCACCTGCTTCTCCGCTGCTTGCGCGCGCAGCAGTGCTTGGCCGAGGGCGGTATAGGAGTGGTGGCGCTCAGTCTCGTTCCGCGTCACCTTGGTGTAGCCGCGCAGCCGGCCATGCTGATCGAAGACCGCCGTGACGATGACCGCCGCCCAGAAGCGCGAGCCATCCTTGCGCAACCGCCAGCCTTCCTCCTCATAGGAGCCATTGGTCATGGCGAGAGCGAGCTCGCGCTGCGGCTTCCCGCCCTGGCGGTCCTCCGGGGTGAAGAAGACGGCGAAATTCTGGCCGATGACCTCCGCATCGGTATAGCCCATGATCAGCTGGGCGCCGGAATTCCAGTTCTCGACCGTGCCGGTGGGGCTGAGCATGAAGAAGGCCTGCTCGCGCAGCGCACTGATCGACAGCCGGAAGCGCTCCTCGCTCTGCCGCAGCCGCTCCTCGGCCTCGTGCTTCGCGGTCTCATCGTGCGTCACCTTGCCGAAGCCGCACAGCTGACCGCTCTGGCGATCATGCAGGGCGGTCAGGGTGGCCGAGGCCCAGAATTTCGCCCCATCCTTGCGCAGGCGCCATCCCTCATCGTGGACGAAGCCGAGCCGCTGCGCTTCGCCCAGGAGCCGCGCCGGGCGTCCGGCAGCGCGGTCCTCCAGGGTGAAGAACCGCTCGTACGGCTCGCCGATGATCTCGGGCGCCTCGTACCCCTTGATGCGCCGGGCGCCAGCATTCCATGACGAGATGCGGCCATCGACCCCAAGCATGACGATGCTGTATTCGGTGACGCTGCTAACCAGCAGCTCGAAGCTCGCGCCCTGGTCGCCGGGGGGCGGTGGGGAAGACTCTGCCCTGCGCGGAAGCCCGTGAGACGGCATGCTGGACATCGCGATCTCCCTCCGGGTACAGCTGCCGTCTGCCAGGAGCGCGA
>JAYVMM010000302.1:0-3082 GCA_043758975.1 Planctomycetota bacterium
CTCGACCTCGCCTACCTCGACCCGCCCTACAACCAGCATCCCTACGGCTCGAACTACTTCATGCTCAACCTCATCGCCAGCGGGCGGCGGCCCGAGCGCATCAGCGCGGTGTCCGGCATCCCGCGCGACTGGAACCGCTCCGCCTACAACCGGCGCGCCCATGCCAAGCGCGCGCTGCGCGAACTCGCCGAGGGAGTGGACGCGCGCATGCTGCTGATCTCGTTCAATTCCGAGGGCTTCATCAGCCGCGATGAGATGGTGGCGATGCTCTCGGAGATCGGGCGCACCGAGGTGCTCGAGACCAGCTACAACACCTTCCGCGGCGCGCGCAACCTCAGCGCCCGCGACGCCCACGTCACCGAGTACCTCTTCCTGGTCGACAAGACCGGCTAGACCTTCTTCTTCTTCTTGGAGTCGGTGAGCTGGTCGATGGAATCGACGGTGTCGCCGGTGTAGGAGACGCGCACGGTCTTGGTGGTCGAGAGCTCGCCGAGGTCGACCTTCTTGAGGTCGATGGTGGCCTCGGTCTTGGCGGTGATCTTGAGCTTGGTCACGGTGCCCTTGCCGTCGGTGAGGGTGAGCTCCTTGCGGTCCTTGGAGATCGCGATGATGCCGAACACCGCCTTGATGTCGGCGAGGTCCTTGGCGGCGGTAGCGGGTGCGGCGGGCGCGTCGGCGCTGGGCGCCGGGGTGGAGGCAGGGGCGGCGGGGGTGGCATCGGCAGCGCCCAGGCGCGCGCACAGCAGCGCCGCCAGCAGGAGTACCGGAATCTGGAGGGTGGACATGGGGACTCCGTTGCCGGTACAGCATGGCGTCGCGTGCGCTCCGGCCGGTGTAGGGATTCCCGGCACGTCCGGGATCGCCACCCGGATCCGGAGCGGAGATCCAAAACATTGCAGGAATTGGAGTTGCATGCCAGAGCCTGGCCCCGGCGATGGTCATCGCACCGACTGGCCGGGCCGACCGCTCGCCGCGACGCTCTAGCTAGGGGGCCACCTGACGCTCGACCAGGACCGCCCAGTCATGATCCGCCGGCGGTGCCGGGCAGCAGAGGCCGCCCGCGCGGTCGCTGGTGAGCCTGGGCCCGGGGCTGCGCTCGCCGGTTGCGGGATCGAAATAGGTCAGCGCGAAGGCGGCGCCGGCGGGCAGGCCGAGCAGCTGGAGCGCTCGCCGCTCGAGGGCATAGGCCAGGCGCAGGCGGTCGGCGATGCCGCAGACGTAGGGGCCCAAGGCGGGGTCGTCCTCGCCGAAGCGGTGCCAGGGCCCGGCGCCGTAGTGCGCCGCAACCAGCGCCGGGGTCCACAGCGCATCGTCGAAGGCGGCGGCTTGCCAGCCCGGCGCTTCGCTGGTGGCCACCTTCCAGCTGGCATCGCTGAGGATGGTGGTCGCGGTGCCGTTGGCGAGGACGGCGAGGGCAGCGATGAGGCCGGCGGGGTTGGCGCCGACCGGCCCGGGCATGTTCTCGGCCTTGACCGCGAGCACATTCACGCCTGGCGTGAGCGCGGCGCCCACCATATAGCGGCCAGGCTTCTCCCAGCGCTCGCCGCTGCCGATGAGCGTGCCGTTGAGCCACACGCTGTAGCGATCGTCGGCGGCGATCTGCAGCACCGCGTCGCCCGCCGCCACCCCCGCCGCCGGGCAGGTGAAGGTGCGGCGGAAGTAGCGCGCCGCGACCGGCGCGTCGCGGCTGGGGTCGCCTTCGCGATACCAGATCCAGTCGCCCCACGGCGCGCGGTCAGCGTAGCGCGCCGCGCCCGGCAGGGGCGAGAGCGCGCTCCACGGCAGGCTGGTGATGAAGGCCTTGGCCTGGCCGATCTGGCGCGAGCCCGGCAGGTTCATCGCCTCGTCCCAGGGGATGGTGCCGTAGGTGCCGCCGTGCGGCGACGTGCCGTGCGGCTGCTCCTTGCGGTTGCACTGCCATATGCCGTTGGCGCCGTAGGTGTGGCCGGCGGCGCCGCTGACCATGCACAGCCAGAACATCGCGCGCGACCACTCGGCGCCGATGGTGCCGAGCAGCATCTCATAGCTCGCCTCGCCATCGAGGGTCGGCATCGCCGGCTGGATGTCGTAGGAGCGCGCGATCGCCTGGTAGGTCGGCGCGATGGCGCCGCGCTCGCCATGCGGCGTCTGCAGCATGTCGAAGTCGATCAGCGCGGCGTCATCGATGGCATGGCGGGCGTTGAGCGGGCCGATGCCGGTGGGATGGATGGTGACCAGGCGGTGGAAGGGGTCCTGCGCGCGCAGCGCGCGCGCGACCTCGCTCCAGCCGGTGACCAGGGTGCGGTCGTCGAAGGGGAAGCCCTTGGCGAGGTACCACGGCAGGTTGGCCTCGCCAGCGACGCACCACACCACCGGATAGGCGCCGTAGCGCGCCACCAGGTAGCGCCAATGCTGCTTGGCCTTGTCGACCCCGAGCCAGGGCAGGAAGTAGCCCCAGGCGCCGACGATGCACGGCATCAGGCCCTGGCTGACGAGATGCTCGATGCGCCGGTCGGCGGCGTCGAAGTACTCCGGGCGCATGCGCGCGTAGTCCTTTTCCCACGGGAAGCCGGCCTCGTTGGCGCCGCGCTCATCGAAGGGGAACATGTCGGGGTAGAGTCCGGCGACGATCTGCACCACGGTGAAGCCCTTCTCGCGCCGGTCGGCGGCGAGGGCGGCGAATTCGTCGGGGAAGTGCAGGCGGTGGCACAGGCCCATCCACCAGGTGTCGCCGAGCCAGAAGAAGGGGGTGCCGTCGGCGAAGGCGAAATGGCGATGGTCAGGGGCGATACGCAGCGGGCCATGGGCGAAGAGCTGGTTGCCGCCCTGGTAGGCGCTGACCTCGAGCTCGCCGCGGACGCCGTGCAGGCCGGAATCCGCGCTGGCGCTGCAGACGCTCTGCCAGCGATGGCGACCGAGCTCGGGCGAGGCGTAGCGCGCCTTCCAGGTCGCGCCGCCGTCCCAGAAGGCGGGCACGCGGCAGGTCGCGCCCGATGGGCTGACGACCACCAGGTCGAGGGTGACGGTGTTGAAGGGATCGTCATGCGCCGCTCTGGCGGTGAAGCTGAGCTCGAGCGGCATGTTGGCCATGGTGCGCGGCACC
>JAYVMM010000303.1:0-2063 GCA_043758975.1 Planctomycetota bacterium
CTGCGCCGGCAGCTGGCGCCGGGCGCCGGCGGGGGGCGCTAGACGATGGCAGCTCGCCAGGCCGCCGCGCTGTGCGCGCGCACCCCGCCGGCGGGGGCGGGCTCGGCGTGCCGCCGGGGGGGCTGGCGATGACCGCCAACAGCTTCCCCATCCGCATCGACAGCCTGTTCTACCGCGAGGCTGGCCTCGCCTACCACACCGGCGCGCACGAGCACCGCGTGCACCAATGGTTCTTCTGCCTGCATGGCGGCATGACCATCGCCGTCAACGGCGCCTTCCACGAGCTCCATCCCGAGCAGTCGCTGCTGATCGCGCCCAAGGCCCAGCGCGAGACCTGGTGCCGGCAGAAGGCGCCTGGCTATCTGGTCTGCATCTTCGACGCCCAGCTGCTCGACGTCGCGCCGCTGATCGGCCAGGTGCTCAAGATGCCGAGCGAGCTGCGCGAGGATCTCCACGCCCTGGTCGCCGAGCTCAGGCAGCCGGCAGGGGCGGAGAGCCCGTTTCTGACCAGCGCGCTGACCGTGCGCCTGCTCATCGGCCATCTCCGCCAGGCGCTCTCCGGCGCCGCCCAGGGCCCGGCGCTGTCGTCACTCAACGCCCTGCGCCACCAGGAGGTGGTGGCGCTGGCCGAGACCTTCATGCAGGCCAACCTCCACCGCCAGCTGCTGCGCAACGAGATCGCCAAGGCGGTCAAGGTCTCCGAGCCGCACCTCGCGCGCCTGTTCCGCGCCGCCACGGGGAAGACCGTGCTGCAGCGCCTCACCGACATGCGCATCGCCAACGCCAAGGCCCTGCTGCTCGAGAGCACGCTGTCGGTGACGCAGATCGCCGGCAAGGTCGGGCTGAGCTCGTTCAGCCACTTCACCCGCATCTTCAAGCGCGCGCTCGGCGTGGCGCCGTCGGACTACCGGCGCTCGGGCGGCAAGTCGTGGGCCTAGGCGCACCGCGCGCACGCAGCGATCACCCCCAACCAGCGAGGCAGCGATGAAGCTCAGCCAGGTCGCGATCCAGCTCTATACCCTGCGCGATTTCTGCAAGACCGCGCCCGATTTCGCCGCCACCGCGCGCAAGGTCAAGCACCTCGGCTACGATGCCGTGCAGATCTCCGGGGTGGGACCGATCAGCACCGACGAGCTGGTGCGCATTTGCCGCGGCGAAGGCCTGACCATCGCCGCCACCCACGAATCGGGCAAGGACATCGTCGACAACACCACCATGGTGATCGACCGCCTGCACGCGCTCGGCACCCGCTATACCGCCTACCCCCATCCGCACCTGCCGCTTACCACCATCGAGGAGGTGCTCGCGCTCGCCGCCGCGCTCGACAAGGCGGGCAAGGCGATGCGCAAGGCGGGCCAGGTGCTGACCTACCACAACCACGCGCTCGAGCTGCGCAAGTTCGATGGCAAGACCATGCTCGAGATCTTCTACGAGCAGACCGGTAAGGCGAACCTCCAGGGCGAGATCGACACCTACTGGATCCAGTGCGGCGGCGGCGACCCGGTGGCGTGGTGCCGCTACCTGCGCCGCCGCCTGCCGCTGCTGCACATGAAGGACCATGGCGTCAACAAGGACAACCGCGCGGCGACCATGATGGAGATCGGGCAGGGCAACCTCAATTGGCCGGCGATCATCAGCGCCGCCGAGCGCGCCGGCTGCGAGTGGTTCATCGTCGAGCAGGACGTCTGCCCAGGCGATCCCTTCGAGTCGATCCGCGAGAGCTACCGCTACATCAAGGAGCATCTCGTCGAACGCGCAGCGGTCTCCGCCGGCTGAGCATTACCGAGGCTGCGCGGGGCGGGGTCTTTTCGCCTGGAGCCGCCCGCGCCCGGCGCTAAGCCGGGGGCCATGTTCCAGGGGTTCCTCCATTGGCTGCACCAGTTCTATGATGCCCAGGCGCTCCAGGGCCTCATCGCCAGCGGCGGCCTGCTGGTCCTGGTCGCCATCGTCTTCTCCGAGACCGGCCTGCTGATCGGCTTCTTCCTGCCCGGTGACAGCCTGCTCTTCCTCGCCGGCGCCATGTGCGCGGTCAACCTGCTCGATCCCGCGCTGCCGCCGCCGCT
>JAYVMM010000304.1:0-6384 GCA_043758975.1 Planctomycetota bacterium
CGATGGGCATGGCAGGGCCTCAGGATTGGGGTTTCAGGGTGGCGAGCAAGCCAAGGCGGTAGGCCTGCACTGCCGGCCACAGCCCGGCGAGACCGCCGAGCACGAGCGCGGCGGGGAGCAGGCCGATGTCGGCGGACGACCAGAACCAGGCGGTGAAGCTCATGCCGGTCTCGGCCTTGACGTAATGGCAGCCGAGCCCGGTCAGCAGGTGGCCGCCGAGCCAGCCGGCGGCGGCGCCGGCGAGGCTGATCACGAGCGCCTGCGCCAGCACCAGGCCTAACACCGTGGAGCGCCCGGCGCCGAGGGCGCGCAGCAGGGCGAGGTCGCGGCGGCGCTCGCGCAGGGTGGCGACCAGGGCGAAGGCGAGGAAGGCGGCGGCCAGCACTGCCACCATCATGCCCACCGCCCACAGCACCTGGTCGACCCAGCCGATGATGAGGAACAGCCGCGGCATGACCTCGGCGGGCATCACCAGCTGGGCCTTGGTCGACTGGTTGATCTCGTACTGCATCTCCTGCACGCCAGGGTTGAAGGCGTCGCCGCGCACGCGCTGGAGCTTGAGGTAGGCACCGCTGATCTCGCGCACCGCGAGGTCGTTGGCCATCTTGGCCACCGAGGCGCCATGGCCCTCGAGGGTGTAGAAGGTCTCGAGCGGGATGTAGATGGCGCGGTCGTGCGGGGTGCCGGTGGGGGCGAGGATGCCGACGAAGGCGATGTGGTCGTTGACGTGCACCGGGTCGCCGGCGGTCACCCCGCACACCGGGTTGAAGACCTGGCCGACCTGCAGATTGAGCATGCGCGCCACCTCGGCGCCGGCCACCGCCTCGTCCTTGCCGGTGAAGAGCCGCCCGGAGCCGCCGTCAGCGGCGGCGATCGAGAAGCGCTTGCCGGGCAGGTATTCGAAGTCGGTGAGGAAGCGGCTCTCCACCGCGTTGACGCGGTAGCCGCCGAAGGAGTGGCCGGTGATGAAGGCGAAGCCGTCGGCCACCACCGGGTTGGCGCGCACCGCCTGGTAGTAGGTCCAGGGCAGGCGCCCAGGCATCTCTTCGAGGTGGTAAAGCGCATTGAGCACCACCTGCAGCGGCGAGCCCTTGGGTCCGAGCACGGCGTCGACGCCGAGGCCGACCTGGGTGAACTGGCGGTGCGCCTGCTCGCGCAGCGAGGTCACCGCCAAGAGCAGGGCGACGCCGAGGCCGATCGAGGCCGCTGCCAGCAGCGAGGAGAAGAGGTGCTGGCGCAGGCTGGCGAGGACGATGCGCAGCAGGGTCATGGCGCCACCCCGGTGGTGCTGGCGCTAGCAGCGCTAGCGGCGCTGGCGACGGGGGCCGCGGTGCGGTTGAGCGCGGTGAAGTCGATGCGCTGCGGGAAGAGAGCGGCGATCTCGGGCTGGTGGCAGACCATCACCAGGGTGCAGCCGTGGTCGGCGCACACCCGGCGCAGCAAGCTGGCGATGTCGTTGGCGTTGCGCGGATCGAGGGAACCGGTGGGCTCGTCGGCGAGGATCAGGCGCGGGCGCTTGACCAGCGCGCGGGCGATCGCCACCCGCTGCTGCTCGCCGAGCGAGAGCTCGGACGGGCGGTGGTGGGTGCGCTGGCCGAGACCGACTTCGGTAAGCAGGGCCTGGGCTTCGGCCCAGGAGCCTTTGGCATGCGAGAAGGTCAATCCGAGCATGACGTTCTCCAGCGCGCTGAACCCCTGGAGCAGGTTCAGGCCCTGGAAGATAATGCCGACATGGTCGGCGCGCCAACGGTCGCGCGTGGCCTCGTCGAGGGTGGCGAGGTCGACGCCGCAGACGTGGGCGCGACCGGAGCTCGGTGGCAGCAGGCCGCCAAGCACGTTGAGGAAGGTGGACTTGCCGCAGCCAGAGGGGCCTTCGATCACGGCCAGGGCGCCTTCGGCGAGGGTCCAAGCCGGGATGTCGACCACCGCCAGAGGGCCGGTGGGGGTGGGGTAAGAGACGGTGAGGCCCTGGATGTCGATCAGCGATGGTCGGGTCGAGGGTGGGGCGGTCATGGCAGCATCCGGGGTGAAGTCCTACGCTCGGGGATCGGCAGCGTCGCTGGGCGCCCACCCGGGAGACGCGCCCGGGCCCGGCACCTGACCCGTTGCCAGCACGGTACTTGAGTCACATGGCCTGAGTGCGGAAGCGGGTGCGCGCAGGAGCGCCCGAGTTGGAACCCGGGGCGCGGGAGCGACCGGCCTGGACGACCATAGGTACGCTGGCCTTGGTGTAAATGCTTGGCCTGACTCGTGCCCTCGGCGGTGGAGCGGGATGGGAATTGAACCGGGTTACCTGCTCGACCGGTCACACGTATCACCACGAGCATCGATACAACCCGCTCCAACTCCAGGCGGAGGGGCCGACGCTGACCGGCTCTGCCTCACCGTCTCGTCAGACGCGGCGCGCGGGCGAGCGTACTTCAGCGTTCGGCGACGCGGCGCGAATGCAGGTACTCGTTATGAGCAGCCTTGAGTTCGAGGTACTCGTCGTACCAGGCGAGGAAGCGCGGCTGCGCCTCCTGCGGGAGGTGGGCGAGGGCGCCCAGATCGATGAAGAGCTGCCGCTCGGCACCGCGCAAAGCGAGCACATCCGCCCAGCGTTCCAGGCGATCGAGCGGCGGCGTGCGTTCGTTGTTGGTAATGCCGGAGATGCTGGACTTGCTCGATTTGACCGCGCGCGCGAAGGAGCGGGTCGAGAAATCGCGACGCGTCAGCAAGCTTCCCAGCATGGTCCCAAATGACTGCATACCGTGAGTATAGCCGGAGGTCCCGGAAAGGAGGGACTTTTTTGCTTGCGTCCCTAGATCGAGGGACATGATGCAGAACGTCCCACAATACAGGGACAATTCGGGGAGGTTGCCGTGGGGGTGGAACAGCACTGGTGGGCCACCCTTTGCCGTCGCGGCGCGCACCACGAACGACTACTGCCGTGGCTGCGCCGGGTCGGTCGGCTCGACGGCCCGAGCCCGGGAGCGACCGATGTCACGACGGCCGGTAATGGCGTGTCTGCGCGCGGTATGCCGCCGCCGCACGATCTCGCGGACACCGAGGTCTACCGCACCTGCTGCATCGTCGGCCATCTCGAGGCCGAAGACGGGTTCACCAGCGCTGGGGACCGGCTGTGGCACTGCCGCCGTCCGGGCTGCGGGGTAGGACGCTTTGTCCGACCGGATCCGGGAGCGGCACAGCCCGCGACCTGAGCGCCGGTGCGCGGTGGCACAGCGACTCGTCGCCGTCCTTCCTCAGGTGCCCCGGAACCGGGATGACGTCAACCCGACGAGAGGCTCCAGCCGGTTTATCTCAGCCATCGAGCCGCGATGATGTCAGCCGAGGCTAAGCGGAAGCGCCCTTTTGGGCTTGTCGGCGGCGGGTTTACCGCACGATGGCAATCCTTATGAAAACCATCACTTCGACCATGCTCGCCCTGCTGGCGATCACCCTCCCCGCCACCGTCCGCGCGGACGAGGCCATCAACACCCTGACCGACAAGGAGAAGGCCGACGGCTGGCAGCTGCTGTTCAACGGCAAGGACTTCACCGGCTGGCACAATTTCAAAATGGATATCGTCCGCCCCGGCTGGACGGTCAAGGATGGCGCGCTAGTCTGCGCCGATCCGCACAATGCCGGTGATATCGTCACCGCCGGCAACTACGACTGGTTCGACCTCGAGATCGATTACAACATCACCGAGGCCGGCAACAGCGGCATCATGTACCGCGTCGCCGACACCGGTGGCGCAGTGTGGGCCACCGGCCCCGAGTTCCAGCTCGAGGACAACGTCAAGGCCTCCGACCCGGTGCGCTGCGGCTGGCTCTATGCGCTCTATCAGCCGCCGATCGACCCCAAGACCAACAAGATCCTCGACGCCACCAAGCCGGTGGGCGAGTGGAACCACGTCTCGCTCATCATCAGCCCGAAGAAGTGCGAGCACATCATCAACGGCGTGAAGTATTTCGAATACGTGCTGGGCAGCGACGACTTCAAGGAGCGCGTCGCCAAGAGCAAGTTCGCCAAGATGCCCGGCTTCGCCCAGGCGCCCAAGGGCCACCTCGCGCTGCAGGGCGACCACGGCGCGGTTTCCTTCCGCAACATCAAGCTGCTGCCGCTGTCCGCGCAATAGGCCTGGGCCGGTCCTGCGCGCCATGCTCCGGCGCATCCCGCTGCAGTCACCTGCAGCGCGGAGCGGCGGTGGCATTTAAAGGAGGCCCAGACCAGCGCCCGCTGTCGAGCGATCTCATGTTCCTCTCATGCAACCCGCCTAGAAGGCCGGCGCCGCTGGACCCCGCCCAATTGCCAGGAGGCCCCATGCGCCGAATCGCCCCGCTCCCGCTGTTCGCTCTGCTCGCGCTCGCTTCTTCGGCAGCCACGACGCCGTGCGCGGCGGTCGAGCAGACCACCTTCGCGGTGAGCAAGACCACCCCGGTCAGCGGCGACGGGCGCTGGGACTACCTCTCCATCGACGCTGCGGGAACGTTCCTCTACGTTCCGCGCTCCACCCATACCCAGGTGCTCGCAACCGCGACCCTAGCGGTGGTCGCCGACATTCCCAACACCGACGGCGTGCACGGGGTGGCGATCGCCGCCCCCGAGGGACGCGGCTTCACTAGCAATGGCAAGCCCGGCACCTCGACCATCTTCGACCTCAAGACCAATGCCGTGCTGGGCACGGTGGCCACCGCCGAAGATGCGGACTGCATCATCTACGATCCCGCCAGTCACCATGTGCTCGCCTTTTGTGGCGACGCCGGGGTGATGGTGCCGATCCCCGCCGCAGTGGCGCTACCGGGCGGCAAGGCCGATGCGCCGGTGGTGCTCGGCGGCAAGCCGGAGTTCGCCGCCAGCGACGGCCAGGGCAAGGTCTTCGTCAACCTGGTCGACAAGAACGAGGTAGTGGAGATCGACACCGCGACCATGAAAGTGGTGGCGCACTGGCCCACCGCGCCGGGCGCCAACCCCTGCGGCATGGCCATCGATCCGGCGACGCACCGGCTCTACGTCGGCTGCCGCAACCAGAAGCTGGTGGTGATGGATTGCACCGCGGGCAAGGTCCTCGCCGACCTGCCGATCGGGCCGGGGGTAGACGCCACCGCCTTCCACGACGGCCTCGCCTTCGCGAGTTGCGGCGACAGCACTCTCGCGGTGGTCAAGGAGACCGCGCCGGGCACCTTCTCCATCGTGCAGACCGTGACCACCGCTCCCGGCGCGCGCACCATGGCCATTGATCCGCAGAAGGGCACCATCTTCATGCCGAGCGCGGACTTCGCCCCGGCCCCGGCCGACCAGCCGCGACAGCGCCCGAAGATGCTGCCCAACACCTTTAAGGTCATCACCGTCACCAAGGGATGACCGGCGCGGGCAGCACGCCGAAGCCATGAGGCGAATTACGATTGCGCCATGGCATCACGGTATCCGTGACGCACTTGCCGGCGTCCAGGCGCTGGTCCGATACCGTGCGCGCAAATCC
Organism: Planctomycetota bacterium; assembly: GCA_043758975.1. Classification (GTDB taxonomy): domain Bacteria; phylum Planctomycetota; class UBA11346; order UBA11346; family UBA11346; genus BOG-1363. The sequence continues at coordinate 5,465 of JAYVMM010000304.1, forward strand.
TGTCCTCCAACCTCCGCTGCGGTAGTCCATCGTATGCAGCCGAGCATTGGGCTCGATGCCCTTCGGGCCACGGCTCCCAGGTCATGCCATTCCTGCCGTCGTCATGCGGGGATCGAGTGGCTGCTTTCATTCGACTGGCAGACAGGATACTCATGATTAGATCCGGCGCCCGACCGTGCTGAGCTCGTCGTCGGCTCCAGCCTCCCAGGAAAATCTGCCTTGGCATGGTGGTCGCAACCCAACGACTAGGAGACGTCGAACATGATCGATCCGCAAGCTGAAGCGGACATGGGGGAGAGCGTGATCCTTGCCGGCTTGCGGGCGTGGTCGCCGGAACGTCGACTTGAATCAGCCTGTCAGCTGACTGCCATGATCCGCTCCTCGTCCCGCGTCGCCTGGCGCAACCGCCATCCAGAGATGAGCCCGCTCCAGGCCGATATTGCCTGGGCGGAATCGCAATACGGCCCCGTCATCGGCGCCGCTCTGCGGGCCTGGGCGGCGCAGGGGGCATGAATCCCGGATCACCGGTTGCCGCCATCGCCACCGTCGTCGGCGCACTGGAAACGATGGGCATTCCGTGGTTCATCAGCGGTTCGTTGGCATCCAGCCTGCATGGTGTGCCACGCGCCACTAATGACGCTGACCTGGTCGCGGATCTACCGCCAGCCGCAGTACCCGAATTGGTGCGCCATCTCGGAGATGGATATTATGCCGATGAAGCGATGATTCGTGGCGCCTTCGCACGTGGCCAAGCCTGCAACATCATTTGGCTGCAATCCATGATGAAAGTGGATCTGTCGCCGCCACGCTTCCGTTTTGATCGCGAAGCGATGGCGCGTCGCCAGCGCATGCGCCTGAGCGACGGTGAGGGTGCGAGCTTGGAGGTGCAGGTAGCCTCCCCAGAAGATACCATTCTGTCG
>JAYVMM010000305.1:0-2642 GCA_043758975.1 Planctomycetota bacterium
GATCGTAAGCACGGTCTGCTCGTTCATCGCCTCGAGGGCGGTGGCTAACGGTTCGATGCGCTCCTTGAATTGAGCGCGATCCTCGGCGCTCACCGCGTCCCACGGGGTGTTGGAGTGCAGCCAGAGCACCTTGCCGGTGGCCTGGTCGATGCACATCAGGTCGGAATTCGCCGCGCCGAGGAAGATCCGCCCGCCGACAACAATGGGTTGCGACATGCTGCGCCCCGTGACCCGTGTCATCCAGACGACATTGCGGGTCTGGTAGGAGAGCGGCAGCGGCGGCGTCAGGTAGGCCACCGCGCGCCACCGGCTGATGGTGTCGGCCCCGGCCTTGGCCGGGCTGTCGCCGCTTCCGACCTTGATCAGGAGGCGGTTCCAGCCGCGCTCGAGGGTGACCTCGATCTCCTTCTTGTTCCATACGTTCTGGTTGGTCTCGACCACCACCGGCAGCGGCTTACCGTTCAGCCAGGCCTTGGCCTCGGCGCCCCAATTGAGATCGGTGAGGTTGACCTTGCCGCCGCTCTGGGAATGGAGGTAGGTGTGGGCGTAGGCGACCTTGTTGGCGAAGTCGCCGTCGACCTTGAAATTGAGCTTGTCGTCGCGCGAGAAGGTGCCGAAGGCGTCGACGAAGTCGACATTGAGGTTGCCGCACATGCCGCCGTTGTGGATGTGGGTGGTCTGGGTGTCCATGCAGGCGTGGACGTACTTCCAGCTCAGCGTCCCGGCCTTGTCGCCGGCGTTGGGCTGGACCAGGGCTTCGCCGGCGAGGAAGTCCTGTTCGATGCCCTGCTTGGGATCGCTGGCGGAGAACGGTCCCGCCACCAGCCAGTCCTTGATGGTGAAGTAGTCCAAGGCCACCGCGTCCTTGCCCGGTTCACCGCCCGGCCTGGCCGCCTGGTAGCGGATCTCGCTGGTGATGGCCTTGACCCGGCGTTCCCACTGGAGCGGGGGCGTCGCCCCGGGATAGCGCCCGCTCCAATCCCCTCGCCAGCCGAGGGGGCGCTGGGGGGTGGGCGCGAAATTGGCGGCGCCCAAGGGCGCCGCGGGATCGGGCTTGGACTGGTCGGCGGCCTGCCCCGCGTGCAGGCCGAGGAGGAGGGTGGCCAACGCGATGGCGGCGCGGTGAAGACAGGTGCCAGGGGACATAGGGACGGTACTCCTTGCCGCAGGACGAGGTTCAGCCGCGCGCACCGCGTCGGCGGGAGGTCCGGGCTGGATGGGCACCGGAGGACGCCGCTCTGCGCTACCGCCACGGGTGGGGTGCGCCGGGAGGATATTCGTAAAGGTCACTCTGACTGTTGTTTACGCATTGCAGTAAATTGCTATATAGCAATTACCACCGTCAATGATACGGCGCCAGCGCCAGCGCGTTGCAGCTGGCGTGGAGGAAGAGCAGGTCCGGCGTCGCGGCGGGGCTCCCGGCGCCGGCGTCCGGCTCGTGCGAGCAATGACCGGACTGGGCGCCTGGGTGGTGCCGCCGAGGGGCAGCGGGTCGCGCCTGCGGCGGTGTGCGGCTCATCCCACGCCGGCGCTCAATGTTCCGAGGTTTGGATATCCCAACCCGACGCGGTGAACGCCGAGATCAGGCCCCACAGGAAGCCGAACGCCGCTATGGGCAGGATGATGTAGAAGAGGCGGCCGGTGAAAAGGTAGATGCCGCCGAAGAGGACCAGGCTGCCCGCGCTCAGCAGCATCTTGGTGATCGCGGTTTTGCGGTTGGTGCGTTTATTGTCGGCGAACACCGCCTCGACCAGCTCGCTCGCCTGGTTGGCCGAGAGGCCGCGGCTCTGGAGGATGCGCGAGGTCTTCTCTTTGCTGCGTTCCTGGCTGAGGACATTGCGCGCATCGAGGAAGGCGCGCTCGGCATTGCTGATCGCCATGGGGGGATTCCGATCGTCAGGGCTGGGCACCGGCGCCGCGGCGCCGGGCAGTAGTGGGGAGCGGCAGGCGCGCGGTGGGTGGCGGGCCGATGCCAGGGGGGTGCGGGATCACGGGCCGATTCCGCTCACATGCGGGATGGCAGCAGGACCGGCTGGGCGCAGCTACGGTGCTGATGCTGATGCTGATGCTGATGCTGAAGCTGAGGCTGATGCTATGGTCGGCTGAGCGGTTACTCATATGCGGCACTATCCGCCCATTGATGCTGGATCCAAACGCAATCGATGCCCTGGCTGGTGGCCCAGCGCGCATGCCGCCCCGGTCTCCAGGCGGGGCTTTGCCTGTGAGCGCGCGGCGGGCGTGGCGCCGGCTGGGGCCCTGGACAGTGCACGCGCGGGTACGGTCTTCGATAAACTTCGGTGGCAAGGTATGAGACAGACGAAATTGAGATGCTCCAACACTGCCTTGCCCGCCACTTTCCCACTTTGTTTTCGTACCACCCGCGGCCAAGCTGCGAGAGGCGAGGATCTCCGGGCGGATTGGCTCGGGCATGCTATCGAAATGGCGGTATTCAGGGGTGGCGCGGAATTGCGCTTTACCGGCCTGATCGATCCATCGCCAACCCGGTGACATGGGAAGCTGCCCACGAAGCGGGGGGCGACCTCAAGGAAGGCGGAATGCTAGGCCGGCACGGCAATCCAGGGGAGGAGTGCGGTCCGCGCCAAGCTCCGTTCAGTAATTCCTGGGACATGCGACCAGAATTA
>JAYVMM010000306.1:0-5736 GCA_043758975.1 Planctomycetota bacterium
CCGAGAAGCCGACCAGGAGCTCGACCACGTCGTTGCGCCCGGCGTAGTAGCCGAAGCCGCCGAGTAGCGCGCCGCCGAGCAGGTTGAGCGCGACGTTGGAGCCGGGATTGACCACCTGCACCGCGCCGGGCACGCGTTCGATCATCCCGCGCACCCCGAGCACCAGGCCGAAGTCGCTGCCGAAGTCCAGCACCCCCTGGTCCTTGTCGCCGAGATCGCCGGCGACGAAGCTGAACGCCAGCTGCTCGCCCTGGTTGCTGGCGGAGCCGATCTGCAGGCGCAAATCCTCGTAGGAGATCTCCGACTCCGCGTGCGCGGCGGTGGCACCGCCCGCCATGACGGCGAGGGCAGTCAGGGCGGTCATAACGGAGGGGGCCAAGCGCATGCCCAACCGTAGGCGGCGAGCCGCAGACGTAAAGTCCGGACGCCTCATGGGCCTAGCTCGCGGCTGGCGGAGTGGCTGCGACACGCCGCCGGCACGGCGGCAGTCACCGCCACGCTCGAGGCTGGCAATGTGCTACTTTCCCGCGGCAGTTGTCCAATACCATCCCCCCCTCGTCGGCGTAGGGTTGGCCGCCGGACAACCGCCGTCCATGCCGGAAACCGCACCCCCCCTCATCGACATCGCCGGCCTCAGCAAGTCCTACGGTGGGGTGCGCGCGCTCCACGGCGTCGACCTCCAGCTGCGCGCCGGCGAGGTGCATGCTCTGGTGGGCGAGAACGGCGCAGGCAAGTCGACCCTGATCAACCTCCTCGCCGGGGTGGTGGGCGCCGACCGCGGCAGCGTGCGCGTCGCCGGCGTGCCGCTGCGCCTGGGCAGCGTGCATGCCTCCGAGCGCCTCGGCATCGCGGTCATCCACCAGGAGTCGACCGCCTTCCCCGACCTCGACGCCGAGGACAACCTCTTCGCCGGACGCGAACCGCGCCGCCTGCTCGGCCTGCTGCTCGACCGCACGCGCATGCGCCGCGAGACCACCGCGCTGCTCGCGCGCCTGGGCGAGCCCCATCACCCCGGCCGCCCGCTCGGCGAGCTGCCGCTCGCTGCCCGCCAGCTGGTGGCGGTGGCGCGCGCGCTCTCGGCGCGCAGCCGCCTGCTGATCATGGACGAGCCGACCGCCTCGCTCTCGGCGCGTGAAGCCGACACCCTGCTGAAAATCGTGCGCCAGCTGCGCGCTGAGGGCATGTGCGTGCTCTACGTCAGCCACCGCCTGGACGAGATCCTCGGCCTCGCCGACCGCATCACCGTGCTGCGCGACGGTGAACTGGTGGCGACCCGTCAGGTGCAGCAGCTGGGCAAGGATGAGCTCATCCGCCTGATGGTCGGGCGCGCGGTCGACGAGACCGCCGGCGGGGCGCCCGCGCGCACACCCGGGCCGGAGCTGCTGCGCGTCGAGGGCCTGGGCCGCAGCGGCGCCTTCCACGACATCTCCTTCAGCGTCCATGCCGGCGAGATCGTCGGCCTCGCCGGCCTGGTCGGCGCCGGGCGCAGCGAGGTGGCGCGCGCACTCATCGGCATCGACCCCTACCAGCACGGTGCGGTTACGGTGGCGGGCGCGCCGCTGCCGCCGGGCGACCTCAGCGCGGCGATCAGCGCCGGCCTCGCGCTGGTGCCCGAGGACCGTCAGCTCCAGGGCCTGGCGCTGCCGATGAGCGTGGCGGAGAACCTGGTGATGGTGATGAGCCCGCGCCTGGCGCGCTGCGGGCTGCGCGCGCGCGCGCGCGAGCGCGCGCTGGTGCAAGAGCAGATCACCGGCCTCGCGGTCAAGACCGCGAGCAGTGCGCTGCCGGCGCGCGCGCTCTCCGGCGGCAACCAGCAGAAGCTGGTGCTCGGCAAGTGGCTGGCGGCGCAGCCGCGCGTGCTCATCCTCGACGAGCCGACGCGCGGGGTCGATGTCGGGGCGCGCGCCGAGATCTACCAGCAGCTGCGCGCGCTTTGCGCGCGCGGCATGGCCACCCTGGTGATCTCCTCCGACCTGCCGGAGATCCTCAACCTCAGCGACCGCGTGCTGGTGATGCGCCAGGGCGAGATCAGTGGCGAGCTGCCCCGCACCGCGGCGACCCAAGAGCGCATCCTCGAGCTCGCCATGCCGCGCGCCGCGGCGGCGGCGGCGCCATGAGCACGGCACCCGCCAGCACCGCGCTCGCCACGCCGGCGCCGGCGCCAGGCTGGGCCGCGGCCCTGCGCCGGCGCGAGGGCGCGGTGGCGGGACTGATCGTGCTCACGGTGGTGGTGGTGGGCGCGCAGAACCACGCCTTCCTCAGCCTCGGCAACCTGCACGACATCAGCGTGCAGGCGGCACCCGCGGTGATCGTCGCCTGCGGACTGACCGCAGTGATGGTGATGGGCGAGATCGACATCTCGATGGGCGCCCTGATGGGCCTGCTCGCCGCCCTGCTCGGGCGCCTGGCCTCGAGCGAGCATGGCGCGCTGCCGCTGTGGGCGGTGGTCCCGCTCATCCTTTGTGGCGGGGCGCTCAGCGGGCTGATCACCGGCCTTCTGGTCACCCTCGGGCGGGTGCCCTCGATCATCGCCAGCCTGGGCATGCTCACGGTGCTGCGCGGTGCCTGCGACCTGGTGATGGGCGGCGAGAGCATCGGCGGCTTCCCGCCCGAGCTGCGCAGCCTGGCCATCGGCGAGCTTGGCGGCGTGCCGGTGCCGGTGGCGGTGGCGGCGGGGCTGGTCGCGCTCACCGCCTACGCCGCGCGCCACACCCCGCTCGGCCTGCGCATCTACGCGCTCGGCTCCAATGCGCACGCTGCCCGCCTCAGTGGGCTGCCGGCGGGCCGGCTCAAGCTCTGCGCCTTCGTCCTCACCGGCGTGCTCACCGCGGTCGCTACCCTGGTGAGCGTGCCCCAGCTTGAGGTCATCGAGGCCGGCTTCGGCAAGGGCTTCGAGCTCTTGGTGGTGACCGGGGTGGTGGTGGGCGGCACCGCGGTGAACGGCGGACGCGGCACGGTGATCGGCTCGATGCTCGCGCTGCTGCTGCTCGCGTTGGTGCGCACGGTGCTGATCTTCCTCCAGCTCGGCGACCGCGCGACCTACTGGGAGCGCGCCATCCAGGGCGCCTTCATCCTGGTCGCGGTGCTCGCCGACCGCCTCACCCGGCGGCGCGGGGCGGCGCCATGAGCGCGCGCGCCTTCGCCGCGCGCTACGCCCATGAGGCGGTGCTGGTGCTCGCGCTCCTGGCGCTGCTCAGCTACGCCGCGCTGGTCGACCGCCGCTTCGTCTCCCTTGCCGCGCAGCAGGGGCTGATCGGCGACATGTGGGAGATCGCCACCCTCAGCGTGCCGCTGACCCTGATCATCATCACCGGCGGCATCGACCTCTCGCTCGGCTCGACCATGGCCCTGGCCTCGGTGGTGTTCGGCCTCGCGCACGCCGCGCACTGGGGGGTGTGGCTGGCTGCTGCCGCGGCGATCGCCGCCGGCGCCGGCGCCGGCGCGCTCAACGGGGTGTTCGTCGCCTGGGTGCGCGTGCATCCGCTGCTGGTCACCCTCGCCACCCTCGCCGCCTTCCGCGGCGCCGCCGAAGGCCTCAGCCTGGGCGAATCCTTCTCCGGCTTCCCTGCCGGCTTCACCGCCCTCGACGACAACGCCCACGGCGCCCCGCTGTCGGCCGCCTGCTTCGCGCTCATCGCGCTCTTTGCCAGCATCGTGCTCGCGCGCACTCCTAGCGGCCTCGCCTGCTACGCCATCGGCCACAACGAGACCGCCGCGCGCTTCTCCGGCCTGCGGGTCGAACGCCTGAAATTCGCCCTCTACGCCGCCGCCGGGGCGGCGGCCGGGCTGTGCGCGGTGCTCTATGCCGCCCGCCGCCATACCGCCAAGGCCGACGTCGGCGACGGCCTCGAGCTCGAGGCCATCACCGCGGTGGTGCTCGGCGGCACCAGCATCTTCGGCGGCAGCGGGCGCATCGTCGGCACCGTGCTCGGCACCCTGCTCATCCACGAGACCCGCCAATTCGTCAGCTGGCACTGGGAGCGCGATGAGCTCACCGGCATGGTGGTCGGCGTCCTGCTCATCGTCGCCGTCCTGGTCCACAGTCTGAGCACCCGCACCTCCCGCACCACCCGCTGACCACCGCCCACGGAGCCCCCCCCATGCGCCCGATCCTGATCGCCCTTGCCGCCCTTGTCCTGCTGCTGCCGTTCGCCGCGCTCGTCCAGGCGGCGGAACCGGGCAAGCCGATCACCGTCGCCCTGCTGCCCAAGAAGAAGGGCCTGGCCTACTTCAGCTCGTGCGCCACCGGAGCGCAGGAGGCCGCCAAGCAACTCGGCAACGTCGAGCTGATCTATGACGGCCCGACCGACGGCTCGCCGGAGAAGGCGGCGGCAATGATCGAGAAGTGGACGCTCAAGGGCGTCGACGTCATCGCGGTGTCTCCCAACGACCCCGCGGTGCTGGCGCCGGCGATGCGCGCGGCGCGCGCGAAGGGCGTGCATGTCATCACCTGGGACGCGGACGCGCCACCCGATGCGCGCGAGTTCTTCATCAACCAGGCCACCGCCGAGCAGATCGGCTCGACCCTGGTCGACGCCCTGGTCAAGGACATCGGCAGCGAGGAGGGCCAGGTCGCGATCATCACCGCCACCCTCACCGCCGCCAACCAGAACGAATGGATGAAGTTCATGCGCAGCCGCCTGGCCGCCGCCTACCCCAAGATCGAGGTGGTGGCGGTCAAGCCGTGCAACGAGGACCAGAAGGTCGCCTTCCAGGTCGGGCAGGACCTCATGAAGGCCTACCCTGGGCTCAAGGGTCTGTTCGGCATCAGCTCGACCGCCTTCCCGGGCGCCGCCGAGGCGGTCAAGCAGGCCGGACGCAGCGGCATGGTCCAGGTCACCGGGCTGTCGACGCCCAACAGCATGAAGGAGTACGTCAGAGCCGGGGTGGTGAAATCGGTGGTGCTGTGGAGCACGCGCGATCTCGGCTACCTCACCGTCTACGCCGCGCGCGCGCTATGCGACGGCACCCTCAATGCCGGCGCCAGCACGCTGAGCGCCGGGCGGCTGGGCGCCAAGCCGGTGGTGGGTGACAATGTACTGCTGAGCAACCTGCTGGTGTTCACCAAGGACAACATCGACCAATACGACTTCTGAGCCACCGGGCTGCCGCTTCCGCTTCCGCTTCCGCTTCAGTGGATGGGACCGCCGCCGGGGTGAGCCCCCGGCGCGCGCGCCGGCAGGCGGGTGACGAGTTCCTGCAGGCGGCGCAGGCCGGGTCCCTGGTCGCCGCCGGGGTGGTAGCGCAACCGCGCGTACAGCCCAGCGGCCTCGCGGATCTCCTCGTCCTGTGCCGGCAGCGCCGCCGCGGCGCGGGCGGCGAAGTCGAGCGGCCCCTCCCACAGCTGCTTCTCCACCCCGCAGCGCCCGAGGCGGGCGCACCAGCGCCGGTAGAGCAGGAGCGCCGGATCGCCCGCCGAGGGCGCGCGCGCGCGCAGCATGCGCCGCAGCACCACCAGCGCGACGAGGACGAACGCCGCGAGCACGATGAACAGCGCCGCCGGCCCGAAATTGCCGAGCCCGAGCAGTCCGAAGAGCAGGGCCTGGCGCTCGCCGTCGAAGCCCATGAACCAGCCGTCCCAGCGCGCTTCGGCGTAGCCCAGCCATTGGTTGACCGCCTGGTAGGGCGCGCGCAGCCAACCCGGCAGCCAGGCCGGCGTGCGGTCGAGGGTCATGCTCAGCGCCGCGACGCCCGGACGCTGGGCGAGGCTGAGCTCCTCGCCGGGCGCCACCGGCA
>JAYVMM010000307.1:0-7560 GCA_043758975.1 Planctomycetota bacterium
GCCAGCTGGCTGCCGCAGGCGCAGATCCTCGCCATCTATCATCTATCAGCCGGGACGCGCCGTGCCGCGGGGGCGCCAGGCTGAAGGCTCCCCAGCCCCGGCGTCAGCGCCCGCCCGGCCCGCGGTCGATGCGTTCGCTCTTGTCCAGCCCGAGCGGCGAGCGCAGGAGCGGCTCGGCGCTCGCCGCGAAGCGATCGTTGCTACGGATGATGGTCGCACCGCTGCGCGTGCTGCTGAGCGATTCGGCGGCGATCTGAAACAGCACGTGCGCCCAGTACCAGTGCCCGGCCGCAGCGTCGAAGCCGCTGGGATTGTCGATGATGACATCGAACCACGGCTTGCGGCTGTTCCAGGCCACGTTCTTGCGCGCCGCATTCTCGTTCTGCCCGCGCACGAAGATGCTGGCGGCGTTGAGCTTGGCGATCATCGCCGCCATCGGCTCGGGCAGCGCCAGGGTCCACACGTGCAGGCCGAAGTAGGAGGTGTGCGAGAGGTAGATCAGGCAATCGCTGGCGTATTGGTGCAGGGCGCCGTTATAGTCGAAGGCGACCTCGAGCAGCTCGATGCCGATGTCGAGGCGGGTGCGGCCCTGGGAGCGCGCGGTCTCGGTGGCGCGGCGGATGTTGAGGAAGTTGGCGGTCCACAGCTGGGTGACCATGACGCGCGAATCGGCATTGGACATCGGGGCTTCCCGCGGGTCGGGGAGGACCACACTTATTGCATTCCAAGCATGGCGTAAGGGTCGCAACTGTCCAGCCGGCGTGGGCAAGACCTTGCGGCGGAAGGCGGCGCGGCGCGCAGCCACGCATCCATGAGATTGCGCGGCTGCCCGGCGTCGCGGACTCAATCCGTGGCGGTGAGGGTGCTGGCCGAGACCGTGACCTGCTGGCCGTCGTCCTGCACCAGGTCGAGGCCCTTGTCGCTCGCAGCGGCGGCGGTCGGCGGGCAAATCAGCATCTCGTCGAGGGTGACGGTATGCGGATTGTGCGCCGAGCCGGTGACGGCGACGGTGGCGGCGTCGAGGTGGATGTGCTTGCCGGTGGGGTTGATCAGGGTCAGCGCGAGATGAACTTTGGTGGCATCGTCGGCGAGCGGGCTGAGGCGCATCCACAGCTCGACGCCGCCGCCCGAGACCAGCATGGGCACGCCGCCGGACTGCTTGAGCGCGGTGCGGCGGGCGACCAGCTCCTTGGCCATGATCTCGACCATGGCGCGCTCGGGCTGGGTCATATCGGGCTGGATCGCCGCCTCCTTGACCAGGGCGATGAGCGCGGCATCGCTCGAGAGATCGCCCGGCCCGGTGCACTGGTGCATCACCACCGGCTGGGCGGTGGTGGGCGATTTGCCCGGGTTGGCGGGGCCTTTGGGATGGGCGATCTCGTGCTTGCGCGCCTCCTCGGCGGCGCGCTGCTCGCGGTCGGCGCGCTGCGCCCACTCCTTGCGCTCGGTGACCGCAGCCTTGACCTCGTCGTCGCTCATGCCCAGCTTGGGCTTGCCGCCCAGGCGCACCAGTTCGTCGACCATTTTGTTGTGCGCCTCGACCGCCTCTTCATCGGCGCGCGCCTTGGCCCAACGCGGATCGGTGGGGTTGCCATCGAAGAACTTCTTCTCCTGGTCCTCGTTCCACAGCTTGCGGTAGAGCGCCTGGAGTTCCTCGAGCGTGAGCTTGTCCGAAGTCTTCTTGTGGAAGGTCTCCTGCAGTACGTCGCGGATCGCCCGGCTTTCGCTGGTGTTGAACGGGTTGGGTGCTTCCGGCGGGGCGACATCGGTGCCCGTGAGGGTGCCCATGAGAAGGAGCGTAGGTCCCGCAAGGAAGAGCAGGCGCAGGTGCATGGGTCGGGTCCTTCGGGCGGATGAAGGCTGATTATATCGCGCTAATCCCGAGGGGGCAAGCCAATGCGCCGGTCGCCCAGTTGAGCGTCTGCGGCGCTACGGATGAGCCTGCTCTAGAACGATGGCGCAAGTGCCCGCAGGCCATCACCATCAGCCCCCGCGGTGCGGCTGGCCAGCGCGAGCAGCCGGCGTTCGCCGCAGCCCCGCCACCCCCCGGCAGCGGAACCGGCCCGGCGGCTACCAGAATCGCCACCACGGCCTGGCCGGGGTGGCGGTACGCGGGGTCACGCCCCGGCGCAAGCAGACGGGAGGGCAGCGTGCCGGTCTGCCCGCGTACTCCGGCGCCCTTGGTCGCGCGGATCGCGCGGTTGCTCTGGGTGACCTCGCCGACCAGGGCGCTGGTACGACTGCTGGAGAGCACCGCGAGGTGCTCGCGGTAGAGGAGCAGGTCTTCCGCTTCAGCGTTCTTCCCTTGAGCCACCAGCGTTTCGGCGAGGAACCGGGTGGCGAAGAACACCTCGGCATGATCGCTCCGCCGGTACCGCCGGCACTGCCACCACCAGTGGCGGGCGAGCCCTTCGGCTTCATCCGCCCGCCGCTGCATGAGCAGTGCATCGATCACCGGGCTCGCCGCGTAGGTCGTTCGGCTGTGCTCGGGACCCACGGTCTCGCGCAGCAGGTCCAAGGTGCTTGCGGTAGAGCAGTTCCGCTTCAGGGAAGCGCTGCAGGGCGAGCGCCGCTTTGGCCTCCTCGATCCAGGTCCGGAGCTGGCCCTCGCGCTCCGGCCCGAGGTCCGGCGGGGCCACCAGGACCTGCTCGCTGGCGGCGCCGACCTTGGCCATGCCCTCGAGCCGCTGGCTGGTGGGCGCCTCGCAGGTATCGGGGGATGCCCAGCTGGCGGCACACGTGGCTCAGGAAGGCCTCAGTGGAGGTCTCGGGGAATTCGCCATAGTTGCGGTGGGTGCGCTCGCGGGTCCATTCGCACAGCAGGGTGGTGGGCGAGCCCCCGGTCTCTCCCGTTTCCCAGGTCAGGTAGCGGATGATCGGCGATACGGTGATGGCGCCCAGGCGAGCTTCGATGCGGGACTGCGCCGGCGGGAAAGTGATGAGGATGACCACGTGCTGACCACCCAGCCAGAGTGACTGGTAGCCGAGCCCGTCGGGCGGGAGGCGCTCGCCGACCACCGCCGGCATCCCTGCCGGCCAATCGGGGCTGCGCATGAGCTCCTGCTGGTTCTGGAGCATATTCTGGAAGGCGGGCAGATATGGAATGCCGTTCCAGCTGTCGACGAGGAAACCCTGATTATGCGGATTTGCGAGGATGCCAAGGATCTGCTCGCCAGCGAAGATATGTGCTGGCAGATACTGGTGGGCGAAGAAGGAATGATGGAGGCGTCGTGGCTGGGACATGGCGTGATCACAGCGTACGGGAGGTGAAGGTCCAGGATCAAGCGGCCCGGCACCAGTCGCCACGCGCTCGCGACACCTCAATGTCACAGGACGTCTGGAGGGGACACGCCGGTCGGGACGGAGGCATATGCGAAATGAGGGGGCTCACTTTATGAATACCTGCAAATTGCAGTCGCCGGAAGGACAACGACAGCCGTAGACGGCTGTAGAGGCGATAGAAAGTGGAATCGCGTTTCGGCATGCTTCGCGCTCTGTACATGTATGACAAATGACGGCGTTCGCTTTATCGGCGTTCGTTTGACGCAAAATACCCAACCCAGGAAGCATCATGACTACGACACGCTCATCGTCGACCAAGGGCAAGCGCTCCCGCGCCGCAGGCGCATCCGCCGATGACGGCGCTAACGGCAGCCGCGATGCGGGAAGCGGCCTCAGCGCGCTGATCAATTCGGGGCTGACCAGCTCGTTCGACGCAATCCGAGAGAAGATCGCGGCAACCGTCGGAGACAATGGCGAGGAGTATCTTCACGATGCGGTCGAGAAAATAACCGATTCCACCGCGCAGATCGTCAGCTGGTGTAAGAAGAACCCCATCAAGATGGTGATCGGGGTGGCAGCCCTGACGGCGGTATCCGCGTTTCTCGTCCATACCATGGGCGCGAGTGCAACTCCGCTCAAGCGGTTGGCCAAGAAGGGCGCCCGTTTGGCAAAAGCTGCTGCGGTGGCGTGAACAGCCGCAGGCGGCGGCTGGCCCCGTTTTGATCCGGCGCGTCCTAGACACCCTCCGCTAGGCAATGGAGTCTACTTCATTTTCCGTCGAAGAACCGCCATTTCGGTGGCTTGCATCATCGCGCGAATGATCGCCCTGACGGAGGGTTGTATGCATGTCGTCGGATCTCGCTGGGTCATATATTCACGAACACGGTAGTGCCGTCACCGCTCCATGCCGGCATGAGCAGGATTCCAATGCGACAGCTGCTTGGTTCTCGGGGACGGTCCGGTCGTGGCAGCGGCCGCCGCTCCTGCGCCGGCTCCTGCCCCCGCGCCCGGCAGCCCCTGGAGCACCCTGGCGCTCGACGCCGCGCTGCCTGATCGCGACCGGATCACTCCGGCATTCCTTCATCACCATCCGCGGTCGGCGACGGCCAGGAGTCCCCCATGCTCGGCACCATCCTCTTGGTCATCCTCGTCCTCGCGCTGCTTGGCGTCCTGCCCACCTGGGGCCACAGCCGGTCCTGGGGATACGGCCCCTCGGGCGGACTCGGCCTGGTGCTGATCGTGATCCTGATTCTGGTCCTCACGGGACGGATGTGATCGGGTCAGCCGATTTCTGATTCTGCCAGTCCTCGTCCTCTTCGCATTCATCCAACGGAGCCCCCATGCGCCACCTCGCCATCCCACTCGTCGCCATCTTCTGCTGCTACGCCATAGCAGGGTGCGGCGATGCGGACAAGGGCCCCATGCAGAAGACCGGCGAGGCCATCGACAAGGCTGCCGAGAAGACCGGCGAGGCCGTCGAAAAAACAGTCGACAAGGTCAAGGACGCGGCGAAATAGCCCTCTCCCATCGCCCCTATACATTCCAAGCACCGCGCCACTGGCCATGCCAGGACGCCATCCCAGAAAATCAACTTATGACACACACTCCCATCATCCTCTTCGCCATCGGCCTCGCGGTGCTCGCCCTGCCCGGCTGCGGCTCCGGCGAAAACCGCAATGCGGCCACCGCCGAAGCTGCGACCTCGGTCAGGGTCGACGTCGGCAAATCGAAGCAGCAGCTCGACGCCTTCGTCTCCTCCCTGAAAGGGGTCCGCGACGCCAGCGACAGCGCCGACGTCGGCAAACTGCGCGCCGATATGTCTACCACAGCGGACAAGCTGCGCAGCTCGCTGGCCGATACCGGTGCGGCCAGCGATAGCGCGGTCGCGACCGGTCGCGACCAGATCACCCGCTGGCACAAGGACGCCGATGCCTTCACCGATGCGGGCCTGCGCGAATCGAGCGGCAAGCGCGAAGCGGAGCTGCGCCGCTCGGTGGACGAGCTGGCCACCAGCAACGCCGGACTGAAGACCACCAGCACCGCCTACCTGGAGCGCGTGACGCAGGCTCTTTCGGCGCTCGACCTGGATCCTTCGCGCAAGGGCGTCGACTCGATCAAGACGGTCGTCACCAAGCTGGTCGACGACGAGCCGGCGCTGCGCTCTGCGCTTACCGAGGTCGCTGCCCGCAGCGACGCGGTGCGCGCGGTCATCTCGCCGTGAAGACGCATAGTCCTGGGATCTCCCATCTATTTCGGCTCTACCGGGAATGCCGTGGGTATGTTACCTGTATGGGTCTATTGCGCCCCCTTTCCTCCCCTTCCTGGGCGTACTCGCTGCGCAGGAAGGCGAGCGCCTCCTTGTAGCCCACCTCCTGCCGGGCTTCGGGGCGGAGGCGACCGGCCATCGCTCGCGCCTATGCCCGGCAGCGGCAGGAGCTGGCGGCCCTGGAAAAGCGGCTGTTCACCTTCTGAGCCGCACTGCCAGTCACATCGTTCGTCCGGACCGTTGAACAGTATATGGTGTGCTGTTCATCCACCGTGCTGTCGCTCCTCGTGTCCGTCGGCATGGTGATCGCGGTGGAGCCGCCGCCAGCCACGCCGGCGCTGGCCGTGGCGGTAGTGAAAGGCTGGGCAGACCTCCTCGCCCAGCCGGTCATCGATCTCGGTGCTGGTGTTTGTGTCCGACTCGGCCTGGAGTCCGCTACCGGCGCCGCCGGCAGCGGCGTGCTGCTCTACTGCCTGGCCGAGGGTTTCACGCCGCCGCGCTCCGGGTCGGGCGAGGATTGGCTCGGACCGGTGCGGATCTCTCTGGTCGTCGATGGCGTCCGCTGCGTGCGGGCGAAAAGCATGTGGTCCCGTCAGGTCGGTGATCGGCATCCTGTCCTCGGCCTGCCGCTCTATGCGCGCATGATCAGCATCCCCATGCCGGGAAGCTACGTGATCGGGATCGAGGCCGCGCCGGCGATCGACATCACGAATGAGCGGACGCTGGCCACCGCCACCATCGTCGGAGTCGTGGAGGCAGATCTGCCCTGGAGCAATCTCGGCGCGCCCGCGCGCGGGACCGGGCTGTTGGAGGAGACTGCCGACCAAGCACTGGCCAAAGCCGTGGTCATTCCCTGCGGATTGACCGGCACCTTCCGCGCCATCCCGATCTGGGATGGAATGGAGGCGCTGAGCCATCTTCCCGACGCCGATCAGGCCCGTTTCCGCCAACCGCTGCCGACCTTGTTGCCGACCACGCCCGATCCCCACCTCAAACTCAGCCGCCACGATGGATTCCTGGTCCTGGATTCGCAGGTGGCGTTGGCCTTCTGCGCGGGAGACCCGTCGTTCCTTGCGCGGTACTGGATCAACGACCAGCCATTCATCCCCGCTGCCGGCGCCGGAGCGAGGTACGGCGGGATCTGCTTCAATGACGTGCACCGGGTGGCGCTGCAATGCGACCTCGATCCGGCTGCGCTCAAGGCCAAGTCCGGTGATCGCATCGGCGTCCAGATCCTGTACTGCCCCGGCGGTTGGACCTGGAGCGGGCAGGACGGCGCGGAGCATCTCGCCGGCCCGCTGACGCTGGAGACCGACCCCGACCTGCCGCCAGCGCTGCTGAGCAACCGCCTGGACTTCGTCTTTCCCTGATCGCTGGTCGGCAGGAAGAATTGGATGCTGATAGGATCCGAGGATGCAGCCCAGCATGCCGCCATCCTCTTCTCGATCATGGAAAGCTGTCGATTGTGCACCGTCGAGCCGCGGGCCTATCTGACCCACGTCGTAGCCCGCCTGCATGCAGGCGGGACGCCACCAGAAGAATTGACGCCCAGGGCGCTCGCCAAGCAGTTCCCGCTCAGGGAGTGAGCGACTGAGCCTTGCGGTAATTGTCGATATCCCCGACGTGCCGGGGATGGCAGCGATGGAAGAGTGGAAGAGTTCCTAATGGGCATGAATGTGGGTGAAAACAATGCTGGAAGGCCGCTTTGGATTGAAGATCAACCGTACCAAGACGTCGGTCAATCAGGTGTCGCCTGATAAGGCCGAGGCTCTGGACTTCCAGGGTTATCGTATTCGGTACGCTGCGGATCTGTACGGTCGCGGGCATTCCTACCTGACGGCTCACCCATCGCCCAAGGCGATGGGTGCTGAACGGGAGAATATCCGCGAGATCAGCTGTCCGAGTAACGGCTGCGTCCCCGTCCAGGACCTCATCGGCATGGTCAATCGGCAGCTGAGGGGTTGGGCGCAGTATCACAGCAAGGGAAGACCTGCGCAGTGCTTCCGGCGCAT
>JAYVMM010000308.1:0-2194 GCA_043758975.1 Planctomycetota bacterium
TGGTCAACCTGAACTTCGAGCGCCATGTCCACGACCGCACTGGCGGGGAGATCGATGGGCGCCTCAGCGACGGCTCCCCGCTGCACCTCATCCTGCGCCGCATCAACGACGAGGCCACTGAGGTCTCGATCCAGATCGGCGCCTTCGGCGACAAGGTGCGCTCCGACGCGCTGTTCGCCGACATCACCCGCGAGGCGGGCGCGGTGCGCTAGGGTGCCGCGAGGCGGAGCGCGAAGGCGGGTGTGCCGTTGCTGGTGCGCGCCTCGTCCCTGACCTCGGCGGCAGCGGCGCTCTCTGCGCTGACCGCCGCCCCGTCGACGCTCAGGCCGCGCGCCTCCAGGCTGCCGATGGCGTCCTCGCGCGCCCACACCGCGTGGACGCCGTCGACGTCGGGCTCGCGCGCGGCGACCCGCAGCGCAAGGCCATAGCGGGCGATGGTGAATCCGGAATCGCAACAATGACTCGTTCTGCGTGCCCGCCTCAGCGCTTGGCGTAGGGACGGCAGAGCGGGTCGCCGACCACGATGTCTTCCCAACCGAGGAAGCGCGACGCGGCGTAAAAGCTCTCGGCGAGGGTGGCGCCGGCGGTGTAGCGCGCGCAGAGGATGGTCGGCGAGGCGCAGGCCTGCAGCAGCGGTTCGTTGACGTAGCCCTTGACCCCGGTGACGCCATGGGCGATGAGGTCGGTGATCAGCGACTGCCCGCCGCTGGTGGCGAGGAAGGTGCGCGCGCTGGTCGAGACCGCGGTATCGCACACCGCGCCCGGAGCGAAGGTCAGGCTCAGGTAGGCGGCAGCGGAGAAGTGCGCGTCGTTGCTGCCCCAGGAGAAGTAGCCGAGCAGATCGTGACGTTCGCCGGCGAAGCGCGGGGTGGACTCGAGCTCGCAGGCGATCCCGCGCTGATTCAGCAGCTGCGCCGCGTGCGCCATGTCAGCATTGTATTCGCTCCACGCCGATTCGCTGGCGATGTCCTTGGCCGGTGGCAGCGGTCCTGGCTGGCTGGCGGGATCGCCCAGCCCGAATTCCGGCTGGAGGTCGAGCAGGATGGCGCCGCCGGCGAGGTGGCTCTCGGCCTTGAGCGCGCGCGCGACCAGCGCCTTGGCATCGGCCTCGGTGTAGCCGTCCAGCCGGGTCACCAGGTAGCCGCCATAGGTGGCATGCGAGAACGCACCGGTTGCGTTCCAGTAGCGGTTGGCCCAGGCCCAGCCGCGCGCCTCGTCGAAGACGAAGCGGTACTTCTCGGCATCCGCGCGTCCCTCGTAGCCGAGGGCGGCCAGGCAGCTATCGAGCGCGGGCCCGCCATCCGAGCGGTTGCCGCTCTCGGCGCCGCGGATGCGGATGGGGACGCCCTTGGTCAGCACGATGAAGTCGATGCCCGCATGGTCGGCGAGGGCGAGATAGGAGGCAATCGGCGTGCGCACCGCGTTGACGTAATCCGCGAAGGCGATGGTCTCGCGCTCGGCGAACAGCGCGGCGTCGGGGCAGTGGATGGCCAGGCGATTGGCCGCGACGATGCCGCGCTTGGCCGCGTAGTCGTCGGCCACCGCGCATGACACCGGGCTGTCGGCGTTCTGCACCAGCAGCACGCGGCCAGCCAGGCGCTGGGCCGCGCCGGTGTCCGCTGCCGAAATCTGGACCACTCCAGCGAGCACGAGCATGGCCAGGCGCGTGCATGAGGTGGCAGCATGGGCAGAGGAGAGGCGCATGGGGACCTCGTCAGCACGGGAACGGCGGCAGGGCGGAGCGGGCAGCGACAGCGTACTTGGACCTATTATAGCGCTAGTGCTATTTTATGGGGCGGCGGCCCGCCTGCCACCTCCCAGGGCGCGAGGCGGTTTTCAACACCGCTCCTGGCCCGCGGTAGGATGTTCTTCCCAGTCATAACAGAACCGTTAAATATACCAAAGGTCTACGATGAAGCCGCTGTCCGTCCTCGCCCTCGCCGCCCTGCTCCTCGCCCCCACCGCCCACGCCGGCGATGTGCCGCTCTGGCGCATCGGCGTGCCCGATGACAGCAGCCGGGAATTCGCCGACTACCAGCACGCCGACCCCGAAGTGGTGTCCATCCCCGCCGGCACCGCCCAGCTGCCAGGCAGTGGCATCTCCAAGGGTCTGCGCGCCGCGAGCAATCCGGCGCTGGAGCTGCGCTTCACCCTCGAACACGTGCCGGCGCACGGGGCGCAGTTCTCGTTCAAG
>JAYVMM010000309.1:0-2704 GCA_043758975.1 Planctomycetota bacterium
GACCGAGAGGACCGACGTGCTCTGCTCGTTCGCGGCCTGGGTCGCCAGCCGCGAACCCTCTCCGGTTACCTTGTCGACCAGCCCGTGCACCTCGTCCAAGAGTGCGCCCGAGCCGGCGAGGGCGGCGAGGTTGTCGGCGACGCGGGCGGCGGTGCCCTGCTTGCCGATCAGCGTCGCCTCCATCTTGGCGCTCGAGTCGCTCACCTTGTCGAGCAGGCCGATGTCATCGTTGCGCTTGAGCGCGCCGAGCGCGGTCTTGAGTTCGGCGAGCTGGGTGCGCGTACTGGCGAAGTTGCCCTCGATCTGGGCACGCTCGCGCGCCAGTTCCTCGTTTCCGGTCGCGGCGAGCAGGCGCCAGGCATCCACCGCCAGGGTGCGCAGCAGGCGGGTGGCGTTGGTGGCGGTGGCCTCGATGCGCCCGACCTGGGCGATGGTGGTGATGGCCTTGGTGAAGTTCTGGGTGGCGAGCACCGCACCGAGCTGGAAGGGGTCGAGCATCTCGGCCAGGCGGGTGGTCATGGCGTCGGTGGCGGCGAGCAGCTCCTTGGCCATATGCTCGTAGCGGTTGCGCGCCTCCTTGTCCTTGTCCTTGTCCTCGCCTGCGGCCAGCACCGCGGCGCGCAGCGCGAGCAGGCCGAACTGTTCGGCGGCGAAACCATCCTCGAACTGGGTGGTGAACGCCTGCACCGGGGCGTCGAGGGCGGCGTCGCCGGTGAGCTGCGCATGCATCGCGTCGAGCGGCGCCTTGACCTTGTCCTTGAAGCCGGGGAGGTGGTAGCGGTTGTCGACGGTGGCCACCTGGCTGACCAGGTTGCGCAGCTCGCCGGTCTTGGCCGTCATGTCCATCAGGGCGCGGATGCGGGCATTTGCCAGGGCGCTGCTTACCTGGCTCTCCTCCAGGCTGCGTTGCGCTTCGCTGCGCAGCGCCGCCATCGCCTCAGCCAGGCGGCCATGGATGGCGAGCACCTCCTCGATGCTGTCGTCAATCTGGCGGTGGGCGGCGTGGATCGAGGCCTCGCCAGCCAAGCGCGAATCTGCCAGCGCCGAGACTTTGGCGAAGGCCAGCTTGAGCTGTTCGAGCGGCTGGCGGTCAATGCCGGCCTGCAGACTGGCAAGCTCATCGAGCGCCAGCCCGGCGTCGGTGATGGTGTTCTGGCACTGGGTCTTGGTGGCGGCCAGCTCGGCGGCGCTACCCGCCACCGAGATGAGGGTGAACTGCTTGGCCGCGCGCTCGATGTCGCCCTCCAGACGGGCGATGTCGATCTGCAGCGGCGAGGTGCGGCGTGCCATGTGGGTGGTGCGCGCGCTGATCAGGAAGGTGGTGGTGATGCCGACTGCCACCACCACCACTACCGCGCACAGGAACATGCTGATGAGCTGGTTGAGGCCGCGCCGGCTGCTGACGCCATGGGCTGCGGAGGTGGGGTGCTGGTTCATTGCGGGCTCAATGCGCCAGCTGCAGCGCTGGTCGCGCCTTGCGGGCGCTGACCTGGGTGAGGTAGACCTTGTCCGAGGCCTGGTGGTTGTCGGCGGCCATCGCCACGCGCATGCCCCCGAGGTCGCTCGGCGGGGGTGACTCGAGCGCGCTGATCAGGGCCTCGCGCGTGACCCCGGCACCGAGGCGATCAAGGCCGAGCGCGAGCAGGCGCCCGGTGACATAGCCCTCAAGGCTGACATAAGAGGGCGCGGCGTCGCCGGCTACCGCCTTGAGCGCATCGAGATAGCTGCGCACCAGCGGAATGCCCTGGTCGTCGGGCGACGGCACCACCTGGGAGATGATCAGTCCGTTGGCGGCGTCGCCGAGCTCGCCGATGAGGTTCTCGGTACCGACGAAGGAGATGGTCGCCAACGGCACGTTCAGGCCGGCGGCGCGCGCCTCGCTGACAAAGGCGGCAATCGGCTTGTAGGGGCCGACCATCACCACCGCATCCGGTGCGGCGGCGACGATGGAGGCGAGGCCGCTCTTCACCGCCACCGTGTTGCGTTCGAAGGTACCCTTGCCGCCCAGCGCCAGGGAACGCTTGGCCAGCGCCTTCTCCACCCCGCTCAACCCGGCCTGGCCGAAGGAGTCGTTCTGGTAGAACACCGCGATCTTGCTCACCCCGAGGTCCTTGGTCAGGTGCTCGACCAGGACCTCGGTCTCGTCGTTGTAGGAGGCGCGCAGGTTGAAGACGAAGCGGTTCACCGGCTGGCGGAACAGCATGGCGCCGCTGAACAGCCCGATCAGCGGCACCTTGCGCTCGTTGATCACCCCGAGCGCAGCCTTGCCGGTGGGGGTGCCGACGTAGCCGGCGAGGGCGAAGACCTTGTCCTCGTCGAGCAGCTTGAGGGTGCCGTCGACGCAGCGGTCGGGATCGTAGCCGTCGTCGACCGCGACCAGGGTGAGCTTGCGCCCGTGGATGCCGCCGTTGGCATTGATCGCAGCGAAGCAGGCTTTCAGCCCGAGGTTCATGCCGGTGCCCAGACCGGCCGCCGGGCCCTGGAGGGCGGCGCACTGGCCGATGAGGATGGCGTCATCGCTGACCCCTGACTCACCGCCTGAGGCGCCGGCGCCAGCCACCGCGAGTGCGGCGCTAAGGAACAGAGCGGTGGCGCGGGAGCGGGGCTGGGACCATGGCTTGGACATAGGTTTTCTCCGTGGGCGAGGGCAGACGGGATGTGGGGGGCCGGGATCGACCCTGTCTGCGGCCATAATACCCCGCAA
>JAYVMM010000310.1:0-1786 GCA_043758975.1 Planctomycetota bacterium
CCGCCGGCGACCAGGGGGCGGTCAGGTGCGGCCTGCTGGAGGCGGGCGACGAGCTGGGTCAAGGCCACCGCGGTGGCGCCCAGCGGCACCAGCACGCCGACCAGGGCGCGCCAGCCCAGTCCGACGCGGAAGGCGGAGTAGGCGTTGAGGTGGCGCTGCAGGGCGTCGAGGTCGACCCGCCACCAGGTGGAGAGGGCGAGCAGGGCGGTGAGCACTCCGGCGCAGGCGAGCAGCAGGCAGTCGCCATCGACCTGCCAGGCATGGCCGTGTTGCACCGCGACCAGGGCGGCGCTGAAGAACGCCGCCAGGCACACCCCGGCGACCACGCGCTCGCGCGGGAGGCGGAATTTGTCGGCGATCGGCGCCACCACCGCCTCGGCCAACGCGAGCAGGGCGGGCATGGCGAAGGCGAGCAGGGCGGCAAACCACAGGGTGGCGAGCGCGGCGCGGGCCCAGGCCGGGGCGCCGAGCGAGGCGATCGCGCCGGCCACCACCGCGCCCGCGCTGCCGCCGGCACCGGCGCCGCTCAAGGAGCTCGCCGTGGCGATGGTGAGCATGAGCAGCAGCTGGCACAGGCCCGAGGCGAGCACCGCCACCCCGGTGATGCCGGTGACGTCGCTGCTGCGGTTGAGGTAGCTGCCGAAAGCGGCGTAGACGCCCAGCCCGAGCATCCAGGTCGAGAGCGCATAGGTATAGGCCTGCCCCCAGCAGCCCAGGCTCAGCAGACCGGCCCAGCCGTCCGTCCCCGGCGCCAGCCAGCGTGCCACCCCGTCGATCGCGCCCGGGCGCGCGCTCAGGGCGGTGATCAGGAGCATCAGCGCGGCCAGACCCGCGGGCAGCGACACGCGCGCGGTGCGCGCGATGCTTGGCGCGCCGCGCCACAGGCGCAGGTCGATGAAGGCCATCACCGCCGAGATCGCCACCAGCACCGAGCCCATGGTGTGGCGCGGCGGCGCGCTGCTGCCGGGCTGGACTGCCCACGGCAGCGGCTGGTCGCCGATGAGCGCGATCAGGCTCTCGTAGGCGGACACCCCGAGTTCGCCGACCACCGCTCCGGCAGCCACCAGGGCGAGGAAGGCGACCCCAGCACTCAGCCAGCCGATCACTTCCAAGCGCTTGTCGCTCTTGCGCAGGCTCTCGCTGAGCGCGCCCTGGAAAATCACCCCGATGGCGAGCTCGAGCACCAGGGCGGGGATGACCAGGGTGGCGAGTGCGACCAGCCAGGCCAGCAGCTGCACGCCATTGACCGCCACCGGGACTTGGCGCACCACGCCCATCCCCAGGCTCACCCCCACCACCGCGATGATGAAGCCGCCGCGGTCGGGCCAGCGTGCGCGGAACTGATTCATCGCTGCCAGCCTATCGCCCCCGCCCCCGCCACCAACCCTCGCCTAGCGGTCGGCTCAGTCGAGCAGCTTGTGCGCGTCCATAACCGCCTTCCAGGCCAGCAGCGCCGGTTCGGGCAGCCGTACCTGTTCGCCGGCGGCGGCGGTGGCGCTGCGGTGCCAGGGGATGGTGCGGGCCTCCAGGCGCTTGGCCAGGAAGGTGGTGCTGCGCCCGATCAGGGCGGCGGCCTCACCGGTGTCGAGCAGGCGCCCGGGGGCGCCGCCGACCACCCGCCAGAGCGGTTCGCGGGTGAGGTCTTGGCGCGCCGATTTGCGATTGGCGCCGAGCAGGCTGGCGGCACCGGCGAGCAGCTGGTCGGGCGGGCTGGCGGCGCCGGCGAGCAGGCGGAAGATGGCCAGGCGCAGTTCGTAGCAGGTGCCAAAGAGCGCCTCGAAGCGCG
>JAYVMM010000311.1:0-5987 GCA_043758975.1 Planctomycetota bacterium
CTCGAGGCCGTCCTGCAGTCGACCCCCGAGGTGGCCACCTATTCACGCCGCACCGGCCTGCAGCTGGGCGGCGGCCTGACTGAGGCGAACGAAGGCGACCTGTTCGTGCGCCTGCGCGATGGCCCCCGACGACCGATCGGCGCGGTCATGGCCGAGGTGCGCGCCCGCCTTGCGGTGGCGGTCCCGGCGCTCGACCTCGACATGTCCCAGCTGATGGAGGATCTCATCGGCGACCTCAGCGGCGGCGCGCCCCAACCGGTCGAGATCGAGCTGTCCGGCGATGACGGCGATCAGCTGGGAGCCCTCGCGCACCAAGTGGTGCGGGCGATCAGCGGCATCCACGGCGTGGTCGATGTGCACGACACTATCAAGAAGGCCGGCGATGCGGTCACCCTCAGCATCGACCGCGATCGGGCCACGCTGGAGGGCCTGACCGTCGACGGCATCAGCACCCAGCTGGCGCAGGCCCTGGCCGGGACGGTGGTGACCAGCATCCAGCGTGGACCGCAAATGGTCGGCATCCGCGTGCGCGCCCCGGCAGGCTCCGCGCGCGCCTTCGCCGACCTGCCGCAGCTGCCATTGAGCGCCGGCGACGGCCGCCAGGTCCGCCTCGCGCAGGTCGCCAGCATCGCCACCCTTGAAGGCGAGCTGCAGATCACCCATGTCGATCTGCGGCGCACCGTCGCCGTCACCGCCCGCATCAGCGACCGGGATCTGGGCTCGGTGATGCGCGATGTGCGCACCGCGCTCGCCGCGCCTGGTCTAATTCCCCCGGCGGTGAACGTCCGCCTCGGCGGCCTGTACGAGCAGCAACAGCAGGCCTTCGCCGGCATGGCCTGGGTGCTCGCCTCCTCCACCATGTTGGTCTTCCTCCTGCTGCTCTACTGCTATGAGCGCTTCCGCATCGTGCTCGCCGTGCTCGCCACCACCATCTTGGCCCTGCCCGCGGTGTTCATCGGCCTGTGGGTCGCCGGTGTCGAGCTCAACATCACCGCCGAGATGGGCATGACCATGGTGGTGGGCATCGTCACCGAGGTCGGCATCTTCGTGCTCTGCGAATGGGAATCGCTGAGCGCGGTCGCGGACCCGGTCGAGCGCCTGCTCCAGGCCGGCGCGAATCGGCTGCGTCCCATCGCCATGACCACCCTGGCCGCCATCCTCGCCTTGCTGCCGCTCGCCCTGGGCTGGTGGCCTGGGGCGGCAATGCAGCAGCCCCTGGCCGTGGCCATCATCAGCGGGCTGTGCCTGCAGCTGCCCCTGGTGTTGATCGCCCTGCCGGTATTCCTGCTGGTGGGTGGCAGCCACCGTCAGCCGCCTGCCTCACCGGTGGCGGCAGCGCCGCCACCGGCATGATGGCAGGAAGCGCATTCTCATGGATTTCTCATGTGCGCGGGCGATGGTGCATGCCCAACGACTGCCAATCCGCGGCGCACCCTCGTAGGGGCGCCAGGCATGTCGGCTCCGCTCGCGACCACCCACCACTGCACCCCCTGGAGGCTTCCATGTCCATCGTCCTACGTCTGTCTGTCAGCGTGCTGCTCCTGACCGCCTGCCTCAGTGGCTACGCCGCGGATGGGTCGGCGACCTACAACCACGACATGTCCGCCTACAAGACCCTCGCGGACGCCGCCCTGGCCGCGGCCAAGAACAGCGACTGGTCGACCGCCAATGCCAAGACCAAGGAGCTTGAGAAGAGCTGGGACAAGCACACCACCGATCTCAAGAAGGCCGATCCGACGCTGTGGACGACCATCGACACCCAGCTCGATGTCGCGATGGATGCCTGCAAGGCCAAGGATGTCACCAAGGCGACCACCGAGCTGACCACCTTCGATACGGACCTGGCGAAGGTCCCCGCGAAGTAGCGCCAGAGCGAGATAGGTGCCGGAATGGGGCCCGCGCCACCAGAACGTGGCGCGGGCAAGCGTTCCCTGATCTGGTCTGGATAGCGATCGACGAAGACCGTGCCGCCGAGCGACAGCCACCAGGCTTGCCCAGCGCGCGCGAGGTCGGCGGCGGAGCGCCGTGGAATTGATACCTGGGTGGTTTCTGTAGGCTCTTGGGCATGAACGGGGAACCCGCCATGCCCATCGCCGTCGCCACCGCCGCCGCCTGGGTCGCCCGCCACGAGGGTATGACCGACGGCGAGGTGGGCGAGCTCCTCACGGCGCTGGTCGACGGCAGCTGCACACCCGAGCAGGCGGTCGAGCTGTTGTGCGCGTGGAGCGCGCGCGGCGAAACCGGGGCCGAGCTGACTGCGGTGGTGCGCTTCCTGCTCGCGCGCGCGCTGCCGCTGCCGCCACTGCCGCCGGGCATGGACCTGTGCGGCACCGGCGGCAGCGGCCTGACGCGCTTCAACGTCTCGACCACCGCCGCTTTCGTGCTGGGCGCCGCCGGGGTGCCGGTAGCCAAGCACGGCAACAAGGGCAGCGGGCGCGCCAATGGCAGCTTCGACCTGCTCGATGCGCTGCGTGTTCCCTA
This sequence comes from Planctomycetota bacterium, assembly GCA_043758975.1. GTDB lineage: Bacteria > Planctomycetota > UBA11346 > UBA11346 > UBA11346 > BOG-1363. The sequence continues at coordinate 2,482 of JAYVMM010000311.1, forward strand.
TGCGCTGCCGCCCGCGCGCCTGGCCGAGCTGCAGCGCCGCAGCGGGGTGTGCTTCCTCTTTGCGCGCACCATGCACCCGGTGGTGGGTGCCCTCGCGCCGGCGCGCAAGCTCGCGCGCGCGCGCGCCGCGCGCACGGTGTTCAACCTCGCCGGCCCGCTCGCCAACCCCAGCCGCCCGCTGATGCAGATCATCGGCGTCACCAATGCGCAGAGCGCGCACGTGGTCGCCGAGGCCCTGGTGCGGCTCGACGCCGGGCGGACTGGCGCGCGCGCGGTGGTGGTATGCGGCCACCCCGGCCTCGACGAGGTCTCGATCACCGGGCCGACCAACCTGTGGAACGTGCAGGGCGGCCACATCCACCACGCCATCATCGAGCGCGTGCACCAGCCCGGCCTCACCCACGAGCTCCTGCCCGGTGGCGACGCGCACGAGAACGCGCGCTTGTTCGAGCGTCTGCTCCAGGGCGAGGAGCAGGGCGCGCTGCTCGACCTGGTGTGCACCAACGCCGGGGTCGCGCTCGACTGCTGGCATGGCCGCCCCATCCTCAGCGACGGCGGCGGCTTCGCCCAGGCGCGCGCGCTCATCGCGGACGGCGCGGCGTGGGCGGCTTTCGCCCGCCACCGTGAGCTCGCCACCGAGTTCCATGCCGCCCAGACGGGCGCCTAGACCCGCGCCCTTCTTTCGCTGCGACCGCTGCGACCGCGGCAACCCGACAAGCACCCTGGTGCGCCATGTCGCGCGCGCCGGCATCCATGATTCACACGCAGAGAATGAAATCGATTACCAGACGCGGCGGTGCATTTTCTACGATCAGACGCACAACATAAGGCGATCAGCATGAAAACCGGAAAAATGGCTGATCTCTTATTCTTGAGCGGCGTGGGTGTAATTGGCGTTTTGACCCGTAAGAAGAGGGCGCCACCCGCGAGGATGGATCCTGAAGCAGTTTAGGGGGAATCCCTGGCTCCGACCAAGGGGAGGGGGTTACTCCCAGCGCTCACAAGATGACGGCGCGCAACGTTTACCGCAACCAACGGTTGTTGCATCTATGTTGCGCAACAGCTGATACGACTAACTTCGGCTTCTGCCTGGTTTCCAGAAAAACCCAACCGCTTGGGTTCGACGTTGCGCAGTGATCTGAGGGGGTTAGAATACTAGCGATGCGTTGAAAAACGCAGTTATTCCTCGCCTAATGGCGATGGAATTGGCCTCTGGTCCCGTGAGCCGGTGAATCACGGGGCACCTTTTTCTGGACCTCGAGTGAAATCGCTCGAGGTCTTTCCTTTTCGCCAGTCCCACTGAAGGCCGCAATGAGGCCGCTTCGACTTACAGTACCTGCGCAGGGTCGCAAACGTGGCCGGATAGGCGGAGGAGAACTTCCAGCGGTCGCTATCCCCGAGGGGTTCTAGCCAGACACAGTAGGCGAACCCCCAAACGATGTAGAGGCGATTGGGCGGATACTCCCGATTGTCCTTGGCTGGCTGTCTAGCGACAATTAGAATTGCCGGTCAGCGACAATTAGAATTGCCGGTTTTCGTTTTACTCGGCGACAATTAGAATTGCCGGTTTTTAACGGGTCAGCGACAATTAGAATTGCCGGTTTTGAGGTCACCAATTTTGTATCCAAATCCTCGGTTTGGCATCCGTTTTCCTCGCTCCGAGGGAAACGGATGCCAAGCCGAGGAAGCAAGCGAAGCGCGATAGGAGCCGAAAAATAAGGGCTTTTGTTCGCGTGGTCAGTGGTGGCCCTTGTCGAAAATCATCGTATTCGATGGTCTTCCGCTCTCGTGCTCGCTTCGCTGCGCCGACCCGACGCTAGGTTTTTCGTATGCGCTTGGTTATGACGGCCCTGCTTTAGAGGAATGGCACTTAGAAGTACTGTATTTACCGCGCTGCGCGGCCTCGCGTAGCCTATAGGATTCAGCTCCGAACTCTAAAATGGTCGCGTGATGCACCAGGCGATCAATTGCAGCCACGGTCATGATCTTATCCGGGAAGATGGTGTCCCATTCCGCAAATGGTCGATCACAGGTGATAATTAGACTTTTCCGTTCGTAACGCTCAGCGATTATTTCGAAGAGAACGCTGGTCTCCGCCGGGTCTTTGCGTGCATATCCAATATCGTCGAGGATGAGGACGTCGATACGGTCCATTTTCACCAGGAGACTGGGGAGCGTGAATTCTCGTCGTGCCGCTTGGAGCCGCTGCACCAGGTCCGTGGTGCGGGTGAATAGGACATGATATCCCGCTTCGATCAGCCCATAGCCGATGGCCGCCGCACAATGGGTTTTGCCGCTGCCCGTACCTCCGAAGGCGAGGATATTTCCACCAGAGCGAACCCAATCTCCGCCGAGGAGTGCTTCGATCTGTCCGCGGCGGATGGCGGGAATCACCTCGAAATCGAAGGTGTCTAGGCGCTTTCCGGCGGGTAGCCGTGATGCCGCCAGGCGGGCCTGCAAGCGCCGATTTGTGCGCTCATCCATTTCCTGGGCGCACAGGGCGCTCAGGAAGCGTTCGTGGCTCCAGCCACCCCGAGTGGCCTCGGCGGCGAGATCCTGCCAGGAACGGGCCATGGTGGGCAAACGCAGGGCCTTGAAGGCCAGGGGGAGGCTCGTTGCGGGGGCGGTGATGGTCATGCGGGTATTCCTGGGGACGTGACGGGGGCCAGGGGCAGCGCGAGAAGGCTGTCATAGCTCGTCAGATTGGGGGTGGGCATCGGGATGAAGGGGATGGATGCGGTCCGGGGGATGCAGAGCTCATTGCGCAGGGCTTCGAGGTCTGGCAGGACACCGGCAGCCAAGCCTTGCTCGAGCCGTTCTGCCAAGGCGCTTTCGCAGGCATGCTGGTGGGCCAGGTGCAGCAAGCGCACATATGTCCGGCAGGCGATCTTCTCGCTGAGTTGATCGCGCAGGGCAATCCAGGTGCGGGCAAATACGGGGCTCGGATGCAGATCGTCGCGATAGACGAGCCGGGCAAACGCTCCTGGCTTGGCGATCAGTGAACCGATGACCAAGTGGTAGTTGACCAGCCGTGATTGCCCGGGCTTATGGACCCGTGCGCAGCGGAAGACCTGCTGCCGAACGTCGTAGAATTCCAGGCGGTCGTCGTAGATGCGCACGGTCAGGCGATAACCATTGAGCCGTGTCGGGACCATGTAGGAGACCTTCAGGACCCGAATCATCGAGTAGGTCGAGACCACGCCGGTCTCTTCTGACCACGTGACACCGGGATGCCTTGGCAATGCCTTCAAATGAAGACGTTCGGCGGCGGTGTCAGCCTCACGGCCACGATTTCGCTCAGCGATCTGAACAGCGACGAAATCGCGGTAACTGGCGTGGTCCGCGAAATCCCGGGACCCGCGCAGAATCAGGGCCTGGTTGATGTGATTCTTGAGGTGTCCATTGGGCGCTTCAATCGAGCCATTTTCATGCGCTTCTCCGCGATTATTGCGTGTTGGTGCGCAGCCGTAGTGCAGGCATAATGCTTGGAATCGATTGGTCAGATC
>JAYVMM010000312.1:0-4390 GCA_043758975.1 Planctomycetota bacterium
CTGGTACGACATCAAGTCGCGCGAGCGCTACAAGCCGCTCGACCACATCCAGCCCAACCAGGCCAAGCTCTGCGTCTACAACAGTCCGCTGTCGGAGGCCGCGGTGCTCGGTTTCGACTACGGCTATTCGCTCTCCGAGCCCAACATGCTGATCATGTGGGAGGCCCAGTTCGGCGACTTCGTCAACGGCGCCCAGGTCATCATCGACCAGTTCCTCGCCTCTTCTGAGAGCAAATGGGGACGGGTGTGCGGGCTGGTGATGATGCTGCCGCACGGCCAGGAGGGCATGGGCCCGGAGCACTCCTCGGCCCGCCTCGAGCGCTTCCTGCAGGCCTGCGCCGAGGACAACTTCCAGGTCGCCTACTGCACCACCGCCGCCCAGCATTTCCATATCCTGCGCCGGCAAATGCACCGCAAGTTCCGCAAGCCGCTCATCCTCATGACGCCCAAGGGGCATTTGCGCTCGAAGGCCGCATCCAGCGACTTCCAGGACCTGGTGAGCGAGCGCTTCCGCGAGATCCTGGTCGATCCCTCGCCCAAGCCGGCACGCCGGGTGGTGGTGACCACCGGCAAGATCGCGCACGAGCTCAACGAGCGCATCTCCCAGGATAAGCTCGAGGACGTCGCGGTGGTGCGCGTCGAGCAGCTCTACCCGCTGCACGAGCAGCTGCTGACCAAGGTGCTCAAGGGCTTCGGCGAGAGCTACGAGCTGGTGTGGTGCCAGGAGGAGCCGCAGAACATGGGCGCCTGGAGCTTCATCGCCCCTGCCCTGCGCCACCTCACCGGCAAGGAACCGCTCTACGCCGGACGCGAGGCCGCCGCCAGCCCGGCGCCCGGGAGCGCGGCGCTGTTCCAGCTTGAGCAGGAGCAGCTGCTCTCCGCCGCGCTCGGCATCGCCGCGCGCAAGCTGACCAAGGCCCACCATTGAGCGCTGAGCACCGACCGCCCTCCCTCCCCTCTCCCTCTCCTATATCCCGACCGCGGATCAGCGGTCTTCAGCGCGAGCGCGCACCGCGAGGCATTCCATGGCACATGACGTGAAGATCCCCGCCGTCGGCGAGTCGATCACCGAAGGCATCCTCTCCCGTTGGCTGGTCAAGGACGGCGCCCAGGTGCAGGACGGCACGCCGCTGTTCGAGCTTGAGACCGACAAGATCACCACCGAGGTCCCGGCCGGAGTGGCGGGCCGGGTGCGCTTCACCGCCAAGGAGGGCGAGACCCTGGCGATTGGCACGGTGGTGGCGGTGATCGAGCCGGGCGGCGCCGCCGCGGCGCCCGCCGCCAGCCCCGAACCCGCGCCCAGCGCTGGCGCGAACGCGCGCCCCGCCGCCGCGCCGGGGAAGAACACCACCCTCTCGCCGGCGGTGAAGAAGCTGGTGGCAGAGAACGACCTCGACCCGGCGCGCATCCCCGGTACCGGACGCGACGGCCTGATCACCAAGGGCGATGTGCTGGAGAAGCTCAATAGCCCGGCGCCGGGCGCGTCGGCCCCGGCAGCGACGGGCGGCTCCGCATCAGCATCATCGCCCGCACCCGCGCCCACCACTGGCGGGGCCACGCGCAAACGCATGAGCTCGCTGCGCCAGCGCATCGCCACCCGCCTGGTCCAGGCCCAGCACACCGCCGCCATCCTCACCACCTTCAATGAGGTGGACATGCTGGCGGTGATGGACCTGCGCAAGCGCCACAAGGAGGAGTTCGAGAAGAAGCTCGGGGTCTCGCTCGGCTTCATGTCCTTCTTCGCTGTGGCTGCGGTCAAGGCGCTGGAGAAGTATCCCCTGGTCAACAGCCAGATCGACGGCACCGACGTGCTCAGCTTCCCCGGCATCCACCTCGGGGTCGCAGTCGGTACCGACAAGGGCTTGGTGGTGCCGGTGATCCGCGACGTCCAGTGCATGGGCTTCGCCGACATCGAGAAGGCGATCAAGGGCTATGCGCTGAAGGCGCGCGAGGGCAAGCTCAGCGTCGACGACCTCCAGGGCGGCACCTTCACCATCACCAACGGAGGCGTCTACGGTTCGCTGATGTCGACCCCCATCCTCAACCCGCCGCAAAGCGGCATCCTCGGCATGCACGCGATCAAGGAGCGCCCGGTCGCGCTCAATGGCCAGGTGGTGATCCGCCCGATGATGTACCTCGCCCTCAGCTACGACCACCGCATCGTCGATGGCGCCGAGGCGGTCGGCTTCTTGGTGCGCATCAAGGAGCTGATCGAGTCGCCCGAGAAGCTCCTGCTCGGCCTGTAGCCTTTCGACAACCGGGCGACCCCTCCGCCACCCTCAGCGAGCACCACCCATGGCATCCTTCGACCTCATCGTCATCGGCGCCGGCCCCGGCGGCTACGTCTGCGCCATCCGCGCCGCCCAGCTCGGACTGCGCGTGGCCATCGTCGAGAAGCGCAGCGACGCCGGCAAGATCCGCCTCGGCGGCACCTGCCTGAACGTCGGCTGCATCCCGTCCAAGGCGCTGCTCGACTCCTCCGAGCACTACGCGAATGCGGCCAAGCACTTCGCCGAGCACGGCATTAAAACCGGCGAGCTCGGCCTCGACCTCGCGGTGATGATGAAGCGCAAGGACAAGGTGGTCGGTTCGCTGGTCGACGGCATCGCCTACCTGATGCGCAAGAACAAGATCGAGGTGCTCAGCGGCACCGGCGTGCTCAAGGGCCCGGGCGCGGTGACGGTGACTGACGCGGGAGGCACGGCGGTCGAGCATGCGGCCAAGCGCATCGTGCTCGCCACCGGCTCAGCCCCGGTCGCGCTGCCCTTCCTGCCCTACGATGGTGAGAGCGTGGTCTCGAGCGACCATGCGATCGCCTTCCCTGCCGTACCGAAGCACCTGCTGGTGGTCGGCGGCGGGGTGATCGGCCTCGAACTCGGATCGGTGTGGGCGCGCCTGGGCGCGCAGGTGACGGTGATCGAATTCCTGCCCCAACTGTGCCCCTTCCTCGATCCTGATGTGGCCAAGGAACTGCAGAAGGTGCTGACCAAGCAGGGCCTGGCCTTCCACCTCGATACCAAGGTCACCGGCATGACCCGCGCCGGCAGCGCGGTGACACTGCAGGCGAGCAACAAGGAGGGCAAGGCGGTGACCTTCACCGGAGACAAGGTGCTGGTCGCGGTCGGGCGCCGCCCGCTCATCGAGGGTGCCGGCCTGGAGGCGGCGGGTGTCGCGCTCACCGAGCGCAAGCGGGTCAAGGTCGACCACGACTTCCTCACCAATCTACTCGGCGTCTATGCCATTGGCGACCTCATCGAGGGCCCTATGCTCGCACACAAAGCCGAGGAAGAGGGCGTGGCGGTGGCCGAGATCATCGCCGGCCAGAAGAACGTCATCGACCACAACCTCATCCCCAATGTCATCTACACCTGGCCGGAAGTCGCCAGCGTCGGCCTGGGCGAGACCGAGGCCCGCAAGAGCGGACGCGCGGTGCGCATCGGCAAGGCCAACTTCGTCGGCAACGGGCGGGCCAAGGCCGCCGGCGAGGCCGACGGCTTCGTCAAGCTCATCGCCGACGAGAAGACCGACCGCGTGCTCGGCGCCTCGATCATCGGCCCGCGCGCCTCCGACCTCATCGGCGAGATCACCGCGGTGATGGCCTTCGGCGGCTCCAGCGAGGACATCGCGCGCACCTGCCACAGCCATCCCACCTTCTCGGAGGTGGTGCGCGACGCCGCGCTGGCGGTGCTGGGCCGGCCAATCTCGAGCTGAACGCGGGCACATAACGGTGGTGGCCGGCACGCTTCCTGGGCCTGGCGGCGGACTGATCGACCAACCGTGGCGGGAATGGCCTTGGGCAGCCTTGGGCAGCCTTGGACAGCCTTGGGCAGCCTTGGGCAGGCCCCCGCTACCGCCGCGGCTCGGGATATCGCAAGTATGAGCAGAAAAGCTTGCTGCTACGACAACGCAGCCGTGCAAGGCAATTGGCCTACTCTCACGGACGCGGCGATTCACCATCGCGACTTGCAAACCCTTTCCTAGGCGCAAGCGGGGATTTCCGATTACGTCGAATACCTCTCCGACCGCACGGGGCAGGCATTTGTCCAGGTAAGACGTCAGTCCGGTCCAGCGTGAACGCCAACGTGAACGCCAGCGGCTGAGAGCCGCTTAAATCCGAGCGTTCAGAAAGCATCCCATTCGCGATGCTGGCTCATCGGGAAATTCGCCACGGCGACTGGTCATTCCAGGACCTGAGCATTTCTATGGTCCAATGCGCATCCTTATCGGCATGGCACGCGTTGCATGCATTCGGTACATTTGCCGCTTCGGTCATGGCTGGATCGACAAAGCGGAAGGTATGGCTGCGCACATTGACGTCTCCGATGGTCTGGGCGATCTTTGGCATGTGGCAAGCAATGCATTCCGCGCCGGGGCTTCCAGGTTGGTGATG
>JAYVMM010000313.1:0-3831 GCA_043758975.1 Planctomycetota bacterium
CCCGCGCTGCGCACCACCGCCGCTGCCGACGGCAGCTGGCGCCTTGAGCTGCCCGCCCACCCCGCCGGCGGGCCCTACCGCCTGGTGGTGCACGGCAGCAACGAACTGGTGATCGAGGACGTGCTGGTGGGCGAGGTGTGGCTGTGCTCCGGCCAGTCGAACATGGAATTCACCGTCGACGGAGTGCTGGGCGCCGAACCGGAGAAGGCGGCGGCGGTAGACGCCCAGATCCGCCAGCTGATGGTGCCACGCCGCCCGGCCTCGCAGCCGGAGGCGCAGCTTGAGGCGCGTTGGACGGTGTGCTCCCCGGCCACCGCCGGCGGCTTCACCGCCTGCGGCTACTTCATGGCGCGCCAGCTGCGCAAGGAGCTCGGCGCGCCGGTCGGGCTGATCAACGCCGCCTGGGGCGGCACGCGCATCGAGCCGTGGATCCCGGCGGCGGCCTTCGCCGGGCTGCCAGCGCTCAATGACATCGCGCGCCAGCTCGATGCGCTCGATGTGCGCAACCCCGAGTACCAGCGCCGCTACACCCAGCACCTCGACGAGCTCGGGCGCTGGGCGCAGACGGCGCGCGAAGCGCTCAAGGCCGGCCAGCCGCCGGGAAGCGCGCCGGAGCTGCCGGCGGAGCTCGCGCCCCTGGCCAGCCGCCGCGATCCGCAGCAGCAGCCGACCACGCTCTGGAACGGCATGCTGCATGCGCTTCGTGGCTACGCCATGCGCGGCGCGCTGTGGTACCAGGGCGAGTCCAACCACGGCGAGGGCATGCTCTACACCGAGAAGATGAAGGCGCTGGTCGCCGGTTGGCGGCAGGCCTGGGGCATCGGCGAGTTCCCCGTGCTCTACGTGCAGATCGCGCCCTTCCAGTACGGCGAGGACCTCGGCGTGCTGCCGCGCTTCTGGGTTGCGCAGAGCGCCGCGCTCGCCATCCCGCACACCGGCATGGTGGTGACCAACGACATCGGCACCCTCACCGACATCCACCCGCGCAACAAGCAGGAGGTCGGGCGGCGCTTGGCGCTGCTCGCCCTGGCCAAGGCCTACGGGCGCAGCGGGGTGGTGTGCGAGGGGCCGACGCCGCGCAGCGTGGCGGTCGAGGGTGGGCGGCTGCGCGTCACCTTCGACCACGCCGCCGGCCTTGCCGCGCGCGACGGCCAGGCTTTGACCTGGTTCGAGGTGATCGGCGAGAGCGGCGACTTCGTCAAGGCCGAGGCGAGGATCGATGGCGACAGCGTGGTGCTGTCAGCCGCGCAGGTGCCCCAGCCGGTGGCGATGCGCTTCGCCTGGAGCCGCGATGCCGAGCCCAACCTGGTCAACGGCGCCGGGCTGCCCACCGCCGCCTTCACCGCCGGCGGGGTGCCCTACGTCGACCATCTTCCGCAGATCGACGATGCCAAGGCCTACCACCTGGTCTACGCGCTCGACTGCGCGCAGCTGGGCGAGCGCATCACCTACGCCACCGATGAGAGCGCTGCCGCCGCCGCCCAGCCCTTCGACCGCATCGCCTACTTCCTCGAGCTGCAGCAGGACGGGCGCCCGGTGCAGTACGCCTGGGCTTCGATGGACGCCTTCACCAGCGATCCCGCCAAGATCGCGGTGCCCACCTTCGCCGCGGGCGCCTTCTTCCAGTGCGCGGTGGCCAACCTCACCGTGGTCTCCAACGTCAAGGAGGTGGCCAACGGCAGCTTCCCCGAAGGCGGCAACATCGAATTCTGGCCGAATAACTACGGACCGGGCAACTCCGCGCACGTCGCCAACGCCTCGGATGCGCTCTACGATTTCGGCGACCAGCCGAGCGACCCGCAGGATGGCTACGGCAGCATGCAGGTGCACAACCATGCCGCCCAGCAGACGGTGTTCGCGCTCAATCACTGGCGCGCCGGCGCCCAGGCCGACCTTGGCATCGGCAACAGCAGCGGGCAGTCGCGCGACTGGACCTTCGCCGCCAACGCCGGCAACTTCACGGTCAAGCGCCTGCGCGTGCTGGTGCGCCCGCGGGCCAAGCCCTAGGCCCCTGGCGCGCGCGCGCCGGCAAAGCGCGCTTGCGCAGCGCGGCTGGCAAACTAAGCCTGGACCTCCTACCCGGAGAGGCCCCATGCGCACCTTGACCCTGCTGCTCCTGCTCTGCTGCGCTGCCGCTGCCGGCGAGGGCCCGGCCTTCATCCCGCCGGCGCAGAGCGAGGCAGAGGTGGTGGCGCAGATCACCGCCGCCGCGCGCACCCTGGTCGCGGCGCTGCCGGCGGAGGAGCTCGCCGCCGCAAGCTTCGCCGTCGCCGGCCCCGAACACCGCTACTGGCACTGGATCCCGGCGCCGCTGCTCACCGACCACGCGCTCGGGCGCAATGTCGCCCCCTATGGGCGTATCGGCGTGCCGCTCGAGAAGATGTCGACCGAGGCGATCGGCGACCTCCACGCCCTGCTGCGCGTCGCGCTCTCGGCAGAGGGCTACCGCAAAGTCGAGCAGGTGCTGCGCCGCGAGGGTGGCAGCGAGCCGCGCCTCGGCTTCCAGTCGCTCGGGCGCTCGCCGACCACCACCCCGCCCGGCGGTCCGGGCTGGTATTTTTTCACGCTCTTTGGCAAGGTCGGAGAGGGCACTTGGGGCTGGCGCTTCGAGGGCCACCACGTCAGCCTCAACATCGAGCTGGTCGACGGCCACGTGCATTTCACCCCGCTGATGTTCGGCCACAACCCGTCGCCGATCGCGCCCGAGGCCAGCACCATGGCGGTGCGCCTGTTCCAGGCCCTCACCCCCGCCCAGCAGACCGAGGCGCAGATCGTCGCCACCGCCACCGATGCGCGCATCCCCGAGGACATGGACCGTTCGCCGGGGGTGCCGGCGGCCCAGGGCGCCACCCTCGGCCAGCTCAGCGCCGACGGCCAGATCGCCTTCGAGCTCCTGGTCGAGGACTTCATCGGCGACTTCCCCGAACCGCTCGTGCACGCCCTGCGCGCGAGCGTGCGCAGCCACAGCGCCGAGACCCGCCTGGCCTGGTATGGGCTGCTCGACGACGCCCATCCGCACTACTACCGCCTGCAGGGGCCGTCCTTCCTCATCCAGGTGCGCCACCAGGGCCTGGACAACGGCCACCCCCATGTGCACACCAGCTACCGCAGCCTGGACGTGGGCAGCTCGGCCAGCCCGCTCAGCCCATGAGCAAGCGCGCGCGCTGGCGCGTGCGCGCGCAGGGGGGCAGGTGAGCGCCATGCGCGCTCTCGCCGCGGGAGTGTGCGTGCTGCTCGCCGGGCTGCCGGCGCCAGGCGAGGAGCACGCGCCCGCCAACCTGGCCAAGGGCCGGCCCGCCACCGCCTCCTCGACCCAGGGCGACGAGCACGGCGCCGACCAGGCCTGCGACGGCGACCCTGGCACGCGCTGGTGCGCGAGCGACGCCAGCGTGCCGCAGTGGTGGCAGGTCGATCTCGGCGCCGCCTGCGACCTCGGCGGCTGCACCATCAGCTGGGAGCAGCGCGCCGCCTACGGCTACACCGTCAAGGGCTCGCAGGACGGGCGGCAATGGACGGTGCTCGCCGCCGCCGCCGCCGGCGCCACCTCGCAGCTGCGCGAGCACACCTTCGCCGCCACCGGCATGCGCTACCTGCGCATCGACATCGAGCGGCTCGAGGAGGGCAAATGGGCGAGCATCTTCGAGGTCGCGGTGATCCCTGCCCGCTGAGCCGCCGCTTGCCGCGCAGCTCCAGCCCGGCAAGGGTCGCGCGCTGATGCCCGCGCCGAGCACCACCGCAGCTGCCGCGCTCGGCTCCCGGCACTGGCGTTCCGGCCTGGCGGCGTGGCTGGGCTGGTTCTTCGACGGCCTGGACATGCACCTCTACACCTTG
>JAYVMM010000314.1:0-7671 GCA_043758975.1 Planctomycetota bacterium
CCTTCGACCTTGAGGGCAAGCGGCTGTGGAGCCTGCACGATCACGAGCTCGGAACCATGGAGCATGGCCAGCACTCCTCCCCCATCGTGGTCGATGGCCGCCTCATCCTCGGGGTCAACAAGACCCTGCTCGCGCTCGACGCCAAGAGCGGGAAAGAGCTGTGGCGCAACACCCCGACTGAATGGACCAACGAACTGGCGAATTCGACGCCGGTGGCGGCGGTGGCCGGTGGGGCGCGGGTGATCATCGCCAACCGCTTCATCCACCGCGCCGAGGACGGGGTAGTGATCTGCCCGAGCAACATCATGGACTGCTTCTGCTCGGTGGTGACGCCGATCGTCGACAACGGCATCCTCTACAACACCGGCCAGACCCAGGACGGCGACCAGAAGCCGTCGACCTTCATCGCGGTCAAGCTCCCCGCCAGCACCAACCCGGGCGCCAAAGCCGACCTGCTGTGGTCGCCGAACAGCAAGGAGATAAGCCCGCTGCTGCGCGGGGCGAACTTCATGATCGCCTCGCCGCTCCTGGTCGACGGTCTGATCTACTCGGTCGACATGGCCGGCGGCCTGACGGCGATCGACCCCGCCGGCAAGCGCTGCGCCTACCATCAGTGGCTCGATGGCTACAACCGCTACAACCGTATGGTCTACGGTGTCTGCGCCAGCCCGACCCTGGCCGGAAAGGCGGTCTACATCACCGATGACGCCGGCTACACGCATGTGCTCCAGCCCGGCGCGCAGTTCAAGGAGACCCAGCGCAACCTGATCGAGAACGTGCACGCCACCGGCATGGGCGGCAACCCGTGCCACCAGGAATCCTTCTACACCTCGCCGTACTTCGATGGCGGGATGATGTACCTGCGCGGCGAGGACTACCTCTACTGCATCGGCGGGCAGAAGGAGGCCGCCAAATGAGGCAAGTCGGGATTCCCGTCCCGCATCATTCCTTCCAGCGGTAGGCGGGACTGCCCATGTACGAACAGTAGAGGATGCCCGCAGCCCGGTCCCAGCCCACATTGATGTACCAGGGCGGATTCCAGCCCAGGTCCGAGCGCGGCTTGAAACCATCGGGCATCGGACACACCGTGGTCCAGGTCGCGCCGGCGTCGAGCGACTCGAGGATGGATTTCCCGTTCCACGCAACCATGTGGTTGCGGTCGGCGAACAGCGGACCGAAGGTGGCGTCGACCGCGGCGCCACAGCTGGTCCAGGTCGCGCCATGGTCCTTGCTGATGACCAGGCCTTCCTTGGCGAGCAGGTAGCCGTTGCCGCCGTGGACCATCATCACATGGCTGGTCACCGCATAGGCGGCGACCTTGGTCCAGGTTTTGCCGTTATCCGTGCTGCGTTGGATACCGTCGTTGGTCTTGGCCGCAATCAGGGTGGCGGCGTCGAACAGCCCGACCGCGGAGTAGCCATTGTCCTTGGCCACCATGGTCCAGCTCGCCCCGGCGCTGCTCGAGCGGTAGATCTCGCCGCCGGATTCGTGGTGCAGGGCGATGATCTCGCTCGCCTCCTTGGCCGACCAGTCGACCGCGCCGAAATCCCAGCCACGCCCGACTCCGGCCCAGGATTTCCAGGTCTTGCCGCTGTCAACGGTCATGCCGGCGGTGCCATCGAGCATGAAGCAGGCGAGGCGCTCGCCGGCGGGATCCCACTGCATCGCGCCGCCGGTCTCGCAGCGTCCGCCGATCTGCATACCGTCGCAGCAGGCGTAGGTGGCGCCATGGTCGGCGGATTTCCATATCCCATTGTTGCAGATCACCAGGTAGACCTCGCCACTCGCGGGGTCGACGCTGACACCGCCGGTCTTGCCGGGATAGGGCGGGGTGATGCCCTTACCCTGCAGGTCGGTGAGCAGGGTGGCGGAGATCTCCTCCCAGTGCTGGCCATGTCCGGCGAGCACCGGCCCCGGAGAGCTCGCAGCGGCGCCTGCGGTCGCCACCGCCGGCGCGCGCGCCTTCAGCGCATCGATGCGCGCTTGCAGCGCCTGGGTCTGCGCCTGCACGCTAGCGCCCTTCTTGGCGCTGGCATCGTGGAGGCGCTGGATGTCCATGATCTCCTGGCCGATGATGGCGGCGATCTTGGCATCGCTGCCCTTGTTCAGCGCTGCCACCGCGGCCTCGGCGCGATCGACCACCGCCTGGGCATCTGTCGGCAGGGCGGATGCGTCAGCAGCAGCGAGCGCCGCGGGCAGCAGCCAGGCGGCCAGGCCCAGTCCTATGTGGCGCGAGCGGTGCTGGCGGATGCGGGGAGAGATGCGGATGCTCATCGATGCGCTCCAGGAGTGAAGGCGGCACCGTTCCCTGCCCCGCTGCGCAACGCGCGCCGGTTCAGGGTTCACGGTAGCGCCAAAGACCGGCATTCCAGCAGCCGCTGAGGATCACCCAGCGACCGCTGTCGGGATCGCGCACTGCCGCCGCGCGCTTGGCACCGTTGCTCATGCCGGCGGGATCAACGAGCCGCACCCATTCCCCACCGTCGCGGCATTGCGCGATCTGGGTACGCGGCGTAAGCGTGCCGTTGCTCGCCCAGGCGAATTGGGCGTAGAGGAGCTCGGCGGTGGCGCACACCGTCGAGGCGCCGGTGGCGGAGACGCGTTGGAAGGTGGCGCCGCGGTCGCTGCTGCGGTAGATGCCGGAGCGCGCCGGCAGGTAGATGGTGTCGAGTTCTGGGTCGATGTGCAGCTGCAGCTGGCCGGTGAGGTGTTCGATCTCGGCAACCGTGGTCCAGCTCGCCCCGGAGTCGGTGGTCCGGCGCGTGCCGCGGTGTTCGCCTTCCTTGCCCACCGCCAGCCAGCAGGTGCTGGTGACGAAGAAGACGTAGGCACCGCGCCCGGCCCCGGAGGGGGTGCGCTCCGTCCATGTGCGTCCGCCATCGTGCGATTCGAAGACCCTGGCGCCTTCCGATACCGCAGCGATGGCATGGCTGGGATCGCTGCGATCGAGATCGAGGGAATAGGCGTCTTCGTTGGTGCCGGTGAGCGGGACGGTGGTCCAGTTGCGGCCATCGTCGACCGAGCGCCAGATCCCGCCGTCGGCATGGAGCCAGCCGCCAGTGCAGGCGAGCAGGACACTGCCATCCGCGGCGATCGCTTCGCACCAGGGACGGCCATGCTCGAGGTTGCCATCGCTGCTGACATGGCTCCAGCTGCTGCCCCAGTCGGTGCTCTTCCAGCAGCCTTGGTAGCAGACGAAGGCGAAGAAGGTCCCGGGATGGCGCGGGTCGGCCAGCACATCCTGGACGCCAAAGTTGTCACCGATCCCGGGCAGCCGCGGGGCGAGGTCGATGCCGCTCGGGGTGACGTTCTCCCAGCGCCCGACCGGCGACGCCCACCCCGGCGATGTCGCGGCGGTGGGCAACGCTCGGCCGGGTGGCGTGACGCTGATGCTGGAGTGCGGCAGGACATACCAGGCGGTGAGCGCGGCGCCGGCCAAGGTGACGGCGAGCACCGGGACCAGCAGCGCGGGAGCGTGGACGACGGCGTGGCCTGCCGCGACGCCGGTGCCAGTCCCCGTGCCCGTGGCCAGCGCGCCGCCCAGGCCGGAGAGGGCCATCTTGGCCAGAGACCGCTTCACCGTCGCCGGCAGCGGTATGCAGGAGAAGCTGGCAAACGCCACCCCGAGCTCGGCGATGTCGGCACCGCCGCCGCGCGCGCGCAGGGTGCGCCGCAGCTGGTCGAGGCCGTCGCTGATGCGCCGATTGATAGTCGGTCGGCTGACCCCGAACTCCTCCGCCACCTCGCCCTGGGGTCGGCCTTCAAGGTAATGGCTGATCAGCGGCAGGCGCAGCTCGTCCGGCAGCTCGGCCAGCGCCTGATCGAGCAGCGGGGCGATGTCCCGCCACGCCCCCTGCTCGAGGTCGGTGGGCGGCGGGCCGGCGTCCCGGGCCGCGCGTGCGCGCACCGAACTGCGGCGCTGGAGGTCGCGCGCACGGTGGGTGGCGGTGAGATGCAGCCAGCCGGCCACCGAGGTGCGCACGCGCGCGGCCTGGCGGGTAAGCTCGAGGAAGCATTCCTGGGTTACGTCATCGGCATCGGCGGCGTTGCGGGTGACGCGGAAGGCGGCGGCATAGACCATCGCCGCATGGCGGAGGACCAGCTGGTTGAACGCCTCGAGGTCGCGGCGGCGATCGTAGCCCTGGAGCAGGTCGAGGTCGGAGGTCATGGCGGTCATCATCTTAATGGCGCACGCCGGAGGCGCGGTGTTCAGAAAATACACCAGGCGGGGGCGGCCCTTGGCACACCCCCGGCACTGGGGCGCGCACCAGGCCCTATGCCGGGCCCAAAGCCACTAGCCCTTGCTGGACTGGCGTTAACGTCGGAAATCGGATCGGCTGAACATAGGCGCATACTCGATAGCTACCGATGCACGAGCCACGGGCACCACCGGCCTAGTGTAATCGCCCGACTTGCGGTACTCCCTTAATGAGATCCGTATCGCGCGCGCTGGACGTTCGCAAGCCGGAGAGGCGGAGTAGGCGGCGGACTCGGTACTGTGCCGCAGATCGGCCACAGACCTGTCACACCGCCCCTGCATCCGCCGATTCTTCATCGGCCAACTTGGATGCCTGGGCTTCCATCCACCGCGGGATCACCGTGGCCATCATCCACCACATTGACATCCACACCACGGCAGCCCCGGCGAATGCGGCGCCACCTCCGACACCAGCCCAGGACACGCTCTGGGAGCCCTTCTTGAGGACTGACTCCTCTTTGTACTTTGTTATCCGGGTTGACGAAGACGGTGACCCGTCCGGAGTCGGGGATGCCGTTGGCCAGCTGCATCCATTGGTTGTTCTCCAAGTTGCGCAGATTCGTATAGAGCACGCGATCGGAATGGTAGGGGGCACCATCGATGAAGTAGGAATAGCTCACTGGGCTGAAATCATTGTGTTCTTCCGCGCGACCGGTCAGTCTCTTTTCGAGCACCGTCCCTTCGATGTCCCGCCAGGAGCTGGTCGACAGCTGCTTCAGGCCGTTGCGGACGCCGATGCTGATCACAAAGAGACCGACGAGGAGGAAGAGGGATCCGAAGGCCAATCCGAAGAAATCAATAGCCCGTCGGGTCCGCTGGGACGTTTGAGGCTTCAGGCTAGTACCCTGAAGGGCCATCGCGCACCCCTCCGTCGCTCGCTCAGCTCCCACGATGAACGGCGATCAGCGTGGTGTCATCATTGCGTACGTCCATGGCATTCCGTGCCGGAGGTCGGTCCCGGCGGTCAAGCGAACTATCTTCTCCAGCCATAATGCCCGCGGACAGGTCATCGATCACCGCCTCTTTCTGTAGTATATTCACAAACAGCCTAGTGTACCTACCAGGCCCGGGTGGCGGGGCCGCGTCCGCGCCGAGCGCTGTGCGCCAGTGCCCACGCATCCACCAGGGGAAGTGGGACTTGGGCATTGATGCAGGATTCGCTTCCGCCCGCGGGCGCAGGCTGGATCCTACGAGGGTAGTCGTATCCCTGAAAACCCGCAGGCGATCGGGTCCGGAGGTCGCTCCATGCGGGCAGCGGATGGGGAAGCCCTGGTCAACCGGGTCAAGGCCGGTGTCACCGGGGCGCTTGATGAGCTGACCGTGGGTCTGCAGAAGGATCTGCGCGTCTTCATAGCCAGCCTTGCCGTCGACCAGGAGATGATCGAGGAGGTCTATCTCGACTGCTGGAATGCTGGTCGGCAATGGCTCGCCGCGCTGCAACCGTCCCCGGTCGGGCTGTGGGTGGGCGGACCGGAGAGTCCTGACGGCGTCATCATCGCCCAGGGCATGCGCGAGCAGGCGCTGGTCCAGCTGCGCCGACGCCTGGAAGCATGCGCACTCCTGGCCGGCAGCGCCGGCGCCGAACCGCGCCAGGGGATCGCCGCCGCCGCCGTGACGGCTCTGCCAGCCACCGCGTCCGAGGCGCCGGACCTGGTGCAGCAGATCCGCGACAAGCTGCGCTTCGTTCCGCCCGCTGCCAACGGGCTGCTCGCCAAGCACTATGCCGAGCGCCTGACCGTGGCGCAGATCGCCGCCGCCCAGGGCCGCAGCGAGGATGAGGTCGCCGCCGCGCTGACCATGGCGCGCAGCGCGGTGGACTGGCAGGGCGGCATGATGCTGTTCGATCCCGGCGATCGCGAGTTCCCACTCCGCCTGGCCGAATACCTGGCCGGCAGCATCAGCTCACCAGCCCTGCTCACCCTGACCGGGAGCCTGGCCGGCGACAGCGGTCGCGCCGCCGGCTTCGCCCGCCAGGTGCGCCTCGATCTCGTGCTGCGCGCCTTCTCCCAGGGCCAGTGTCTCGATCCGGGCGCCAGCGCGGCGGCGCGCCGCCCATCCGACCGGCAGCTCCTCCCTGGCGCCGCCAGCGCGCCGCCGCCCATCGCGCCTTTAACAGCAGTAGCAACAGCCAGCACGGGCGCGACGACCAGCGTAGCAACCGCGCCCGCACGGCGGCGCTGGCCGTGGCTGGTCGCGGCGGCGGCGGTGCTGCTGACGGCGGCGGTGCTGCCCCTGGTGCCGCGCTCGGATCCCGCCACCGCGAACTCGCCACCGCGTCCGATCGCCGGCCAGGTCCGATCCGCGCTGCACCCGCCATCGCCGCCGCTCCCGGGCGAGGTCAGCGCCGTGCACGGCCCCGCTGCGCCGATGGCCACGGCGGCCCAGGTGGACACCGGCCAAGCCCGGGTGCTGCGCGCCGGCGCGCATCTCACCCTCCAGGCCGGAGCCGCCATCCTCGCCGGCGACCGCCTCGATACCGACGCCACCCGCGAGGCGGTGACCCTGCTCATCCCCGGCGACTGCCGGCTGACGGTCGGCGCCGCCAGTGCCGGTGCGCAGGTGCAATTCGCCGGCGAAGCCTCCAGCGGGGTGGCGCTTGAGCGTGGCCAGCTCACCGTCGATGCCGCGCCGGGCGGGACCGGCCTGGCGGTTCATGTCGGCGCTCTGCTGGTCAGCGGCGACGACGCCGCCTACACCGTCCATGCCGGCGACCTCGGCCTGCGCGTCGAGGCCACGCGGGGCGAGGTCCAGGTCTCGCGCGCGGCGCAGGTGCTGGTCCACGTCCCCGCCGGCCAGGGCGCCGAGGTCAGTGCCAACGGCGACTTCGAACTTGAGAGCCGCGGCGTCTTCGTCGCCGGGATCAAGCTCGCCGGACCGGCGCTGACCTTCGCCGGCCACCATTGGAAGTCGCAGCGCCAGGCCGAGGCCGATGGCCTGGTGGTGGAGAGGGGCGAGGCGGAGGCGTTGCCCAGACTGGACGGCGTCGACGCGGCGCTCGCCCCGCTGCTCGCCTTTGGGCTCGGCGGCGAGGTCCACCTGACCCAGGCGCTGCCAGCCGGCCCTTATGATGTCGAACTATGGGTGGTCGGCGAGCCGGGCAGCGAATCCGGCGCGCTGAGCCTCGGCGGACAGGCGCTGGCGCCCGTCAGCCTGGGCAGCTCCGGCTGGCGCCGGCTCGGTCCCTACCGCGCCCAGCTCGATACTGCTCCCCTCGACCTTCACTTCACTGGCGCCGCCGGGCAGAAGCTCGCCGGGGTGGCCATCCATGCCTGCGCCCCGCCTGCCGGCGGCCTGCCGCCGAGCGCGGTCCTGCTCGATCCGGCGCCCGGGGCTCCCCTGGTGGTGCCGGGTATGCTCACCCTCACGGCGGAGGCGGACGCCCCCGGCGGGACGGTCCAGCGCGTCGATTTCTT
>JAYVMM010000315.1:0-3308 GCA_043758975.1 Planctomycetota bacterium
GCGTGAGCGCTAGCGCACGGTCTGGGTGACGCCGAGCTTGGCCAGCACCTCATCGGGCGGGCCGTTGAAGGTCGCCTGCGGCAAGTTGCCGACGTAGCCGATGGCCTTCCATCCCGGGGGGGTGGCGAAGTAGGCGCCGCCGGCGAGACCGCGGAAGCGCGAGAAGAACACCGCCGCATGCGCGAATTCAGGCTTGGCGTTGCGGATCGCGCACACGTCATCGCAGATCGCGCGCTGCTGCACCGGGGTGAGGGCGGCGAAGGCGGCTTGGAAGCGCTTCTGCGCTTCCGCTTCGAGCCAGGCCAGCCCGGGCACGATCAGCTCGCGGTCCTTCTGCTGGTTGGGATAAGGCGCGCTCACCCATTCGTCGATGAAGTCCGGGACGCGCACTTCGCTTGCCGCCGGACCGAGGTCGTCGGCGGGGATGATGAGGTCGGCCAGCGTCGTGGTGGTGGTGCGCTCGAGCGCGCTCAGGGTCAGCGGCCACACCTCGCCGGGATGGTAGGCATGCAGGAGGTCGGGATCGCTGCCGTAGCCCTTGCTGCCCGCCGGCAGCGGGGGCAGCGCCGGCGGCTCGCCGCCCGGGAGCTCGAGACCGCCGAACTGGAGCGCGGCGGCGGTGGCGGCGAACCACTTGAAGACGGTGCGGCGGGGCAGGCGAAGGGAGTCGTCGGTGGGCGGCATGGGGACCTCAGAGCTTTCCGGCATGGGATTGCTGGACCAGGTAGTCGCCAGCGCGCCAGGCCATGGCCATGATGGTGAGGGTGGGGTTCTTATCGGCGTTGGAGGGGAAGGGGGTGCCGTCGGCGAGGAAGAGGTTGGGCACTTCCCAGCACTGGTTCCAGCCATTGCACACCGAGGTCTTGGCGTCGTTGCCCATCAGCGCACCGCCGACCTCGTGGATGATCTTGCCGCCCGGCTCGATGCCGATGCCCAGGCGGGTGCCGATGCGGCGCACGGTGCCGCCCATCGCTTCGATGATGGCGGCGAAGGTCTCCTCGGCGTGGTCGGCCATCTTGAGCTCGTGCTCGCTCCACTGCCAGTGCCAGCGCAGCACCGGGATGCCCCAGCGGTCGGTGACGGTATTGTCGATATCGGCGTAGGAGTTGGCGTTGGGGATCATCTCGCCGCGGCAGGCCATGGTGACGAAGGAGCCGTAGTAACGCCGTGCCGCGCTCTTGTAGGCCGAGCCATAGGCGCCGTTGGTCAAATCGTCGGGCAGCGGATCGCCGCCGCCGGGCATGCCGCGCGAGCCGCCCATCTCGATGTGGTAGCCGCGCGGGAAGTTCATCTTGCCGGCATGCTGCTGCTGATAGAGCCACCACGGGGAGTAGAAGTGGTCGCCGCCGGCGCCGTCCTCGTTGTGCGGCGGCAGCCCCTCGAGCGCAGGGATCTGCCCATGCACGCGGGTGCCGACGGTGTCCATGATGTAGCGCCCGACCAGGCCGCTGCCGTTGGCGATGCCGTTGGGGAAGCGCGCGCTCTTGGAGTTGAGCATCAGGCGCACGGTCTCGCCGCTGCTCGCCGCCAGCACCACCGCCTTGGCTTTGACCCGCTCCTCCTTGCCGGTGGTCTTGTCGATGAAGAGCACCCCGGTGGCCTTGCCGTCGGCGCCGACGGTGATCTCGCGCGCGTGCGCGTTGGGGATGAGGTCGAGGTTGCCGCTCGCCATCGCCGGGGGCAAATGAACGGTGGTGCTCTGGTAGTTGGCGCCGGTGCTGCAGCCGCGCCCGCAGGCGGTGGCCCAGAAGCAGGCGGCGCGCGCATTCATCGAATCGGCGACGATCTTCTGCGCCCAGGCGTTGCCCGGGAAGAGCTTGGCCGGGATGGTCTCGGCGTCGAGGCGGCGGGTGAGCACCGCGCGGTGGATGGGGATGACCGGGACGCCGATGGTCTTGGCGTACTTCTGGATCAGGAGCTCGGAGGCGCGACCCTTGGGCGGGGGGAGCAGGACGCCGTCGGGCGAGTCGGGGGTGTTCTCGAGGCCCTCGTTGCTGCCGTAGACCCCGATCAGCTGCTCGACCTTGGTGTAGTAGGGCTCGACATCCTGGTAGGAGATCGGCCAGTCGAAGCCGAGCCCATCGCGGCTGTGCGGCTTGAAGTCGTAGGGGCCGTTGCGCAGCGAGATGCGCCCCCAGTGGTTGGTGCGCCCGCCGAGCATGCGCGCTCGCCACCACATGAACTGCTGGTCGGCCTTCTCGCTCGCCTGGGTGTAAGGCTCGCCCGGCACCGTCCAGCCACCGTCGACGGTGGCATCGAAGAAGCCAAAATATTTCTCGGCGCTGCCTTGTCCCAGCAGCGGCGCCTGGTGCGGCAGCTGGAACATCGGCGTCTCCTGGCGCGGATCGTAGTTGCGCCCGGCCTCGAGCATGACGCACTTCAGCCCGGCCATGGTCAAGGTCAGCGCCATCGAGCCGCCGCCGGCGCCGGAGCCGATGATGATGACATCGTAGTCGGGTTTGGCGGCGCTGGGGGTGATGATCGGCATGGCAGGGGACCCATCGGTGCGGCTGGGGTGGAGGCGCGGGGGCCGCGCGGCGACCGGCGCCTGGATGGTGGGAGGGCGCGCGCGCGGCGCCAGCGGCCAGTCCGCCGTCGCCACCGCGATGCGGGCGGGGTCGGGGCGGCGGTGCATTGGGATGTCGCCCGGGCGCGCCCGCCGGTTGTCTTCTAAAGTTTAGCTAAAGATTAGCAAGTCCTTTGCCGGAAGCGCCGGCGCCCCCCGCTGGGGCCAGACAGGCGACTGCCCCGGCCCATTCCCAAATAGATATAGGTCTCGACGGAGGCAGGTGCAGATCTTGCAGCGGTGCGCCCGCCGGCATAGGAGCGCCGCATGACTGCGTTGCGCACCTCCTTCACCGACATCGTCGAGGGCATCCACACCAACCTCTCGCTGCCCGAAATCACCACCCGGGTGGCGCGCGTGGCCGGCGATCCGGCGACCACCATCCCGCAGCTCACTGCGGTGATGGTCAAGGACGCCGGCATGGCGGCGAAGATGCTACACCGGGTCAACAGCGCGGTCTATGCGCTGCGGCAGCCGGTGAGCAGCCTGGAGCAGGCGCTGGCTCGGCTCGGCTTCCGCACCATCCGCACCATCCGCACCATCGCGCTCTCGGTCTCGGTGGCGAGCCTGTTCAAGCAGGAGCAGGCGCAGTTCAACATGAAGGCCTTCTGGCTACACAGCGCGGTGGCGGCGGGGATGTGCCGGACGCTGGCGCGGCTGGGGCGGATCTGCGACCCCGAGCACGCCTTCGGCTACGGCCTGCTCAAAGACCTCGGCAAGGTCATCCTGGTGGAGAACGCGC